>CALFAM010000061.1 GCA_937948815.1 uncultured bacterium | reverse complement strand
ACATGGCCTGGAACAGCGGCGTCGAGCCCTGGTCGCGCTCAGGTTGCACGGCTTCGACCACCCGCTCGAACGGAATGTGCTGGCGTCCAAAGGCGTCGAGGGCGCGGGACCGTGTTTGGGCGAGCAAGGCGCGGAAAGGCGGATCGTCGGAGAGGTCACCTCGTAAGGTGATGGTGTTGACGAAGAAGCCGATCATCAGCTCGGCGGCTTCGTCATCGCGATTGGCTACGGGCGTGCCGACGGTGACGTCGGTGGTGCCGGCCCACCGCCCGAGAAGGGTCTGGAAGCCGGCGAGAAGCGCCATGAAGAGCGTCGCGCCTTCGCTGTCTGCGAGGCGCTCGAGACCACGCGCCGTGGCCTCGTCGATGAAGAACGGCAAGGTTGCGCCGCGGTCGCTGCGATGGGGTGGGCGGGGATGGTCGGTCGGCAGCTCGAGGCGGTGTACGCCCGCCAGGGTCTGCCGCCAGAAGTCGAGGTCCTGCTCGAAAGCCTCGCCCACCTGCTCGCGACGCGCGCGCGCTGCCCAGGCCGTGTAGGGCACATCGAGTGGCGGCATGTGGGGCAACCGGCCACGCACGGTCTGGGCATAGGACTCACCCAGCTCCCGGATCAGTACGCCGATGGACCAGCCGTCCGACACGATGTGGTGCATGGTGAGGAGCAGCAGGTGGTCGTCCGGGGCAAGGCGGAGGAGCCGTACCCGAAGCAAGGGGCCGTTCGCGAGGTCGAAGGGTGTTGCCGCCTCCTCACGCGCCAGCGCCTCGGCACGCTGCTGGCGCGTGTCGCGTGGCAGGTGCTCGAGGTCGGTGAGGGGGACGGACGGCGTGCTCGATGGGGCGCCAGCGGGCGTGATGGCCAGATGCGGTTGACCATCGACTGCCGGGAACGTCGTGCGCAAGGTCTCGTGCCGGCGAACCACGGCGGCGAGCGCTTGCTCGAGCGCGCCGGGATCGATCTGGCCGCGCAGTCGAACTGCCCCTGGATTGTTGTAGCTGGCGCTCTCTGGATCGAGCTGGTGCAGGAACCACAGGCGCTCTTGGCCGAAAGACAGCAGGCTCTCCGAGCGCGGTTCGGGACCGGATTCCGGGCTCGTGTCGCCCCGGACCGAGACGGCGTGCTGATCTTCGCCGCGCGTGCCGCCCGGGTCGACCGCCCGGGCCTGGTCGATCGACTGGGTCTGGTCGATCGACTGGGTCTGATCGATCGACCGGGTCTGGTCGATCGTCTGGGCAAAGTCGCTCAGTGTCGGATGTTCGAATAGGAGGCGCAAGGGCAGCGCCAGTGCGAACAGGCCCCGCAGTCGGGTCGCGACGCGACCCGCAAGGAGCGAATGACCGCCGAGGGTGAAGAAGTCATCGTTGCGGCCGACCCGTTCGAGATCGAGCAACTCTCTCCAGATCGCAGCGATCTGCTTCTCGGTGTCCGTGACGGGCGCTTCGTAGACGGCCGCCCGCGCACGCCAGTTGGGCGCGGGCAGCGCACCGCGATCGACCTTGCCCGATGCCGTGACCGGAAGCGAATCGAGGGCCACCATGGCCGACGGCACCATGTGCTCGGGGAGGCGCTCGGCCAACCAGGCGAGCAGCTCGTCGCCATCGGCGGGGGAATGCCCGCTGGCGTCGTTGTGCTCACCCAGGCCGGCGGGCACCCAATAGGCGGCGAGCCGGCGAGAGTCGCCGTCTGGCAGATCGACGACCGCGGCCTCCTGGACGTCGGGGTGGTCGCGCAGCGCGATCTCGATCTCGGCCAACTCGACCCGGAAGCCTCGAATCTTGACCTGCTGATCGATGCGGCCGACGAAGACCAGATTGCCGTCGCCACGCCAGCGAACCACGTCGCCCGTTCGGTAGAGCCTGCTGCCAGGATCTGAGGCGAACGGGTGGGGGACGAAGGCCTCCGCCGTGCGCGCGGGCTGCGCGAGATAGCCCCGCGCGAGAGAAGGGCCACCGAGGTAGAGCTCACCGTCGACGCCGACCGGTACCGGTGCCAGCTCCCGGTCGAGCACGAAGACCTCGGCCTTGGCGATCGGTCGGCCGATCGGGATTGGCCCGCCGATGTTCTCATGCGTGCCCGCATGCGCGCTCGAATCCGGGCACGCATAGCGCGTAACCGAGATGGTGGCTTCCGTCGGTCCGTAGCGATTCTCCAGGGTGGCATTCGAGAAGCGTTCGTAGAAGGCGGTCGGAAGGTCGGCCGGCACGGTCTCGCCACCGGTGATCACGGTCCGCAGGCTCTCGCAGCGCACGAAGGCTGGATCAGAGAGCAGCAAGCGCAACAGCGAGGGCGGGAAGCTGGTCACGGTGATGCCGGCATCAGCGACCGTCTTGATCAGGTAGTCGGTGTCACGCTGGCCGCCGGGCCGGGCCAGGACCACCCGGCCGCCGACCACCAGGGGTGCGAACATCTCGACGATCGAGACATCGAAGCTGATCGTCGTCTTGAGCAGGAATCGGGCCTCGGCATCGAGCTCGATGGCGCGTACCCAGCGCAGGCGATTGGCTGCCGCGCCGTGGGTGATCACGACACCCTTCGGGCGCCCGGTCGAACCCGAGGTGTAGATCACGTAGGCCGGATGATCGGGGTCGAGACTGGGAAGTCGAAGAACCCCAGGCGCTTGATCGTTCCCTCGGGCAATGAGCTGGCGCTTGCCGTCGCCAGCCAAGCAGGCCGTCAGCGCAGCATCTGCGACGGTATTTCCGGTGTCTGCTAATTCCCGGTCAGCCTCGTTTCGATCGGCCCCGTGCAGCATGGCAGTGGCCGGATCGACGATCACGGTCTCGACGCGGGCGTCGTCGAGGATGGCATCCAGGCGTGCCAGTGGAAGATCGGGATCGAGCGGGAGGTACGCGCCGCCGGCTTCGATCACGCCGAGGACAGCCTCGATCAAACCCAACGAGCGCTGCATGCAGATGCCGACGATCGCTTCCGGACGCACGCCCTTCTGGTTCAACGTTCGTGCAAAAGCATGGGCCCCTGAAACCAGCTGAGCATAGGTCCGCGTCTCACCCTCGAGCTCGAGGGCGACGGCTTCCGGCGTGCGTGCGGCCTGCTCGTACACCAGCCCGTGAAGCGTCGTCGCGGGCGGGTAGGGCTCGTCGGTGCGGCTCCAGTCTTCGAGCAGCATCCGCTGCTCTTGCGGTGTGAGCACCGGGAGGCGATGGATCGGCTGGTTCGGCGAAGCCAGCGCGGCCCGCAAGAGGGTCACGAGCACCTGGTCGAAGCGGCGGATGGTCTCGGGATCGAAGAGCGCCGTTTTGAAGATCCAGCGTGCTGTCGCGCCCTCACGTACCGCGCCCTCACGTGGCGCGGCCGAGGCGCTTGCATCGACCGCGAGCGTAAGGTCGAACTTGGAGATCTGGAGGTCCACCGGCGTCGGTGCGAAGGTGAGCGCTTCGGTTTCGATGACCGCCGGCGTCTCGCGATCAACCGTCAGCATGACCTGAAAGAGGGGCGAGACCGCGGGATCTCGCGTGGCTTGAAGACGGGTCGCGAGGATCTCGAAAGGCACGTCCTGATCGCGCTCGGCGGCCAGCAGCGCATCCTTGGCCCGTGTCACCAGCTCGCCGAATCCCGGATCACCGCGCTGGTCGATGCGGGCGACCAGCGTGTCGACGAAGAAGCCGACCATCGGCTCGAGCTCGCGTCTGCCGCGGCCGGCGTACGGCGTGCCGATGGCGAAGGCTTGCTGCCCCGAGATGCGGCCGAGGCAGGCGGCATAGGCTGCCAGCACGGCCATGAACAGCGTGGCGCCCCGCTCGCGAGCGAAGGCATCGACTTGGTCGAGCAATGGGCGATCGAGTGTGCTCTCGAGGTGAGCGCCTGCATAGCTGGAAACCTGCGGTCCCGACGTGCTGGCGGCAGCGCTTCCGGCGGTTGGGCGCAGACGATCGGTCGGCAGCTCGAGCACGGGCACGCCGGCCAGGCGCTCGCACGCACGATCGACGGCGCTCGTGATCTCTGGCTGGCCGAGGCGATCCTGCTGCCATGCGGCGTAATCACCGTAGCTGATCGGCAGGGGCTTGCTGACGGTGGCTTCTCGTTCGCTCTGATGGTGGGCATAGGCGGCGGCCAGGTCGCGTACCAGGACGCCGAGCGACCAACCATCCGCGATCAAGTGGTGCATCGCCAGTACCAGGCGATGATCCTGATCAGCGGTGCGCAGCAGCAGGAGGCGAAGCAATGGTCCCGTGGCCAGATCGAACGGTGCGCCGGCCCATTGGCGTGCCAGGGCCATGATGGACGGCTCGAGCGCACCCCTTCCGGTCTCTCGCCCGGGAGCCGAGGTGAGGTCGACCACTGCCATCACGGGTTGAACCTCGGCATTCGCCACGTGCTGGACGGGCTCGTCGCCACCCGGCAGTGGCGCGAATGTCGTCCGCAGGGGCGCATGGCGGGAGACGAGGTCGCTGATGGCGCGGTGCAAGGCGCCCAGGTCGAGGGAGCCGCGAAGCTGGATCAGCCCGGCAATGGTGTATGCCGCGGGCTCGGACTCGAGCTCGTGAAGGAGGTAGAGCCGGTGCTGTCCGGGGGAGAGGGGTGGTGGACCGGCGGCGGGATCGCGGCAAGGGATCTCCGACGGCGCCTGGGCCGCGCCCTTGTTCTCGCGTAGGGCGCGTATCAGACGGTCGAGACGACCGCGTTGCCGCGCATTGGCGAGCCGGGCATCGGTTTGGCCTGGTGCTTTACGCATCGTTGCTCAGCTCCGGCGGAGCTGGCGTCATGCATGCAGCAGGGGGGAATCAGCACCGACGGGTGGTGATTCACGAAGCAGTACCGAGCCATCGCAACGAGGCGAGGTTGCGCTACCGATTGCCCACGAGACCGTGAGCGCTGCGGTCGAAGCTCCGTACGGGAGGTGCGAGGATGAATCTGCTGACCCGCGAATTCAGGCCAGCCAGGCACCAAGGTGTGAAACAGACAACAAGCGATCCCCCGATCGACATTACATGACGTCACGTCCACGCTGGATGTCGGTCCCCTCCGAAGTCAGACCCGGCACACTGGCCGAGCTCGCTTCCGCGACCGTTCGACGTCAGGCCGATTATGCAAAAAAGGGTATGCGAAGACAAGTCGCGGCGGAGCTGGGGACCGTGGATGCACGGGATCGGGTGACGAATGGCACCGTCAACTTCCTTCGGCCTCGGCTGCCGTGCCCGGACGGTCCGGTTCGGCAGGTGGCTGGGACGCGGGATCCAGATCGGCTTCAGCCGCGTCGGCCGCTCCGTCCGCAAAGGCCCCGGTCGGGGTCACCGTATCGGTTGCCGGGTCGAGGTGGAAGGAGCGGCGGACCAGGGTGACATCGGTACGAATCACCGTCAGGAACGGCCGCGGAAGCTCGTTGGGCCCGCGTGGTGCCAAGGGCGACGGGGGCAGGCCGTCGAGCTGCTCGACCACCGTCAGCGTGAGGGGGCCTGGGGTACGAAGCCGAACGGTGAGCGTTTCACGGTCGCGAACCGGCACACGGGCCAGCACGCGGGTTGGTCCGTTGGCGCGGACCATGTTGATCGGCGTGCCGTCGATTTCCACGGAGCGCACCGATGCCGCGGGCTCGAAGTACATCAGCCGGCCTCGGGAACCGGCAGGTGCCATCAAGGTCATGCTCATCGACAGGGGGCTGCCATCGTCCTCGCTGCCCGCCTCGATCTCGGCGTGCGGCAGGGTCGGCACCTGGCTCACTGGCGTGACGCCGTCGGCACCGAGGTAGGGGCGGCTCATGTAGGGCCTGCGGATCAGCGGGAAGAAGTGACTGAACGACGAGCGTTGCGCGTTGTCGAAGGCCAGTGGCTCGGTCCACTGAGTGGGTTCCGGATCGAGGCTGAACCATTGGTGGTGGCCGTGGTCAGCATCGTGGGTGAACAATGCCGAGCTCAGCTCGCGGTGCGGTCCGCGTTGGGCGATCGCCGAACCGAGAACGGCGAAGCCGGCGATGCCCAGGACCATGGAGGGCCACCAACCGCGCACCCGACCACCGGCTTCGAAGTGCGGTGTCAGGAGGGTGAGAAGCATGATCAGCGGCACCAGGGCCACGCCCGAAAGCTGCAGCCGGGACTGCAAGGCGTAGTAGATCCCCGAGGTCAGCGGGATGATGACGGCAAGTCCGGGGAGCATCACCAGCGAAAGGACCCCAGCCGTGGCCCAGCCCGAGAGACGCTCCTGGCTGCGGAGAACGAGCCAACCGAAGACGAACAACCCGCCCGCGAGCGGCCAGAAGGCCACGAAGTTGCTGTTGGCCGCGAAGAGGGTGTCGGTGGTCAGCACGAGGAGCACCAGCCACCAGACCAGGCTTCCCGCCAGCAGGCCGAGCAAAGGCACGGAGCGGCGGAAGAAGCGAAAAACCAGGATCGATAGTGCGGCCGCCAAGAGGGTGAAGGCGAGCATGAATCGGCCGGCGCCTTCCGTACTGCCCATCAGCATGGAGAGGCCGGCACTGTCGCGCACGACCAGCCACAGAAGGCTGATGGCGACTGGCACCAGGATGAGCTGGGTCAGCAAGGTGAGGGTTCCCTGCATCAGCGTGAAGCCGGTGAGCAGGCGTCGACGGATCGCAATGGTGAAGAGGCCCGCGGCCACCAGCAGGGCGGCTATCGCCAGCAGGCGGGCCACCCAGCTCGGATAGTGGACCACGAAGCTGCCGACATTGAAGTAGGCCGGGTTGCCCTCGGCGCGCGCCGCACGCAGGTCGAGATCGCCGAGATGGCGCGCCAGTCCCATGGTGTACGCGCCCTGGTGCTGAATGCTGTCGAGCGAGACCGATTCCGGCTGATCGAGATCCGTGTGGTAGTGCGTCAAGCCACGAATCATCGCCAGGTCGAAGCCTGGAAGGCCGCCGTTGCGAAGGACGTTGAAGTCCGTGGCATTGGGCATCCGGCGGAAGATCTCGTGCATGAACGAGCTGGTCCGGGGCGCGTCCACGGCTTCGAAGAGCTGGCGCGTCCACCACCCATTCTGCTGGCCGGTCTGGAACATGTAGACCGGACCGTGGTGGCCGCGTGCGTCGATGTTCACCGCGACCGCGACCTCGGACGACCATGGGTGGTCGCTCATGAAGGCGCGCGCGCCGTGGAGCCCGATCTCTTCGGCATCGGTGAGGAGAAAGATCACGTCGTGCCGCAAGGGCTCGCCGGCGCGCAGGGCACGCGCGGTTTCGAGCAACGACGCCACGCCGGAGCCATCGTCGGCGGCGCCGGTCGAGGTCGGTACGGTGTCGTAGTGCGCGCTCAGCAAGATCGCCGGTGATCCCTCGGTGCCCCGCAGTTTGGCGACGACGTTTTCGACCGAGATCAAGGAGGCGATGGTTCCGAGCTCTGTGCGCACGTCTTGGCGCTGAATCATGGTGTCGAGCCCGAGGTTTTCGAGCTCTGCCTGCAGGTAGTCGCGTACCCGTGCGTGGTCGTCCGAGCCGGTGGGGTGTGGCCGTTGGGCGATCACCTCGAGGTGATCCATGGCCCGGGCCGCGGAGAAGCTGTCCGCCGGTGCCGTGGCGTCGCGGGCGCGTGGCGGGGCCTCGCTGACCAGGGCAAGCAGGCCTACCGCGAACGGCAGTACCAGCGCGACCACACCGGCGAACCTCGGCAGGCGCCGGAGCGCGACAGATACCGGCTCGCCGCTGGCGATCGGCGCCTGAGCCTCACCGGGTGTGTCCTCGATCACGTCGGCAATATCGTCTTCCAGCCGACGAATGGATGGCGCGCGAGCCGCCAGTGCTGCGATCGCGATCAGGCAGAAGCCCGAGGCTGCCAGCATCAGTGCAATGCCGCGACCTTCGCCCGTGCCGAAGACGGTGCCGAAGATGGCTGCTAGCGAGCCGCCCGCTGCCATGGCGGGCTCGAAGACGTGATCCGCAACCGGGCCGGCAATCGCCTGGGACAGCGGCACGCTGACGCCGGCGATCATGCGCCGGAAGGCGAACACGCGTCCTTGCAGGCCGTGCGGCGTCTTGCTCTGCCAGATCGCCTGGCTCGATGCCGTGCTGATCGGGAAGATCATCAGGTAGAAGAAGGCGACCAGCGCGACCACGGTGGCACTGGCGAATGGGCTGGCGACCATCAGCAGCGCGCCTTGGAGGGCGACGACTGCCAGGATCAGCTGAATCCTTCGCCTGGGCGGTGGCCCGCCCCACACCGCGACCAAGGAACCACCCACCAACGCGCCGCTCGAGGCGACCGACATGACCAAGCCGAGCACGGCCGGTGAAGCGAAGGTCAGCACCAAGGGGGCGATCAGGACCTGCACCGTCCCGACGAAGAAGTTGAGGAGCGCGATCACGATCAACAACCGCAGCAGCCCGGGACGGTCACGCACGAACAACCATCCCGCGTCGAGGCGTCGGCCGAGGAACGTCCGGCCCTTCGCGGCTGAGTCTGGCGTTGTTGGGCGCGAAGCGGTGGCCGGAGAAGCACTGGCGGCGGCCGTCGCTGTGACCGGCTGCGCAGCGCTACCGGCAGCCTCTTGCGCCAGCGTCTGCTCGCGTTCGGACGCCGTGCCGATGGCGCCTGCAGCAGGTGCGAGGGTGCGGTTGGGGATGCGGATCACGAGCACCGCGAGGACTGCGATCAACGATGATGCGTAGTTGATCAGCACCATGTTGGCCAGGCCGAGGATGGGCAGCAGGCCGCCACCCAGGAGCGGGCCGGCCACGCGTGCCAGAGAGCTGCCCGTTTGCATCAGCCCGCTGGCGCGCGCGTAGTGCTGTTTGCCCACCATGATCGGGATCATGGCGCCGAGGGTCGGACCGGTGAATGCGCCGAACGAAGCCGTCAGCGCGATCAAGGGATAGATGTGCCAGTACTCGAGCCGGTCGGTCGCGACCAGGTGCCAGAGGAAGAGCTTGGGCAGCGTGGCGCCGAAGATACAAATCAAGATGACGAGTCGCCGATCGAAGCGATCGGCCACGGCGCCAGCGAACGGGGAGAGGAGGAGGACGGGTATCGCCGCAGACAGCGGAACCAATGCGAAGCGGGTGACCGAATCGGTATCGAGGAAGACCTGGATGGCGATCGCGAAGCGCGCCATCGACGTGCCGAGCAGGGAAATCAGGAAGCCGGCCCACATGATGCCGAACCTGCCCATTCCCTCGTTGGCGCGGGGCGCTGAGGCGACTGTTGCGGCGTCAGCCTCTCGGGATCGTTTTGACATCGGGACAGTCTCCGATCGGTCGATTCAGGTCGAGTAAAACACGAAAACCCCGCGGGAATGCGGGGTCTTGAGCGAAGGCTTCGATGGGGACGTTACGCTGTGAACGCTACGCCGGCGACGTGACAGCCGCCGTCTCCATCGTGGTCTTGGGGTCGAGGGCCTTGCCGCGATGGATCATCTGCGTCTCGATGTGGGACGGCTGGAACCAGTTCTGGCAGAAGTCGACGACCGCTTGCGGATCGTAGGTCTTGCACGAGTAGACATCGATCGAGATGAACTTGTTGGCCGCGGACGTGTGGATCTGAATGCCACTCTCGATGATTGGCACCCAACCACTGTAGCCGGGCTTTCCAGGGAAGGCTGTTTCACAGGTTTTGAAGATGTACGGCTGCGTCTGCTTGGTCATCTTGAGGAACAAGCAGATCTTGTCGAGGAACTCGTAGCCTCGATCGAGGCTGCAACACGAGTCTTCGTCACAGCCGAAGCAATCGACGATCAGATGGTAGCCCCAGGCGTTGCCGAATCCTGCTTCTGTAACGGTAGTTGCTGACATTTCTCTCTCCACTTTGTCGCCAGTACACAGGTTGCCATTGACCGGGCAATCGGTCAGTTCTCGCCCCAGAGAGGCATGCTTGCGTACTGAACCCCACCTTCTGAACGACAGAACGGAGAACACCTTCCCCGATTCCGCGCGACGCCTTCCGATCCGAAATTCCGCGAACCAAGTCGTCGAAAAACGATCGTCTCGAACGATCAATCCAACGGTTGGTATCCCGCTCGATCAAGTAGCTTGGTCAAGAACCCAGCTCCATGAGCGAACCTTACATCGCGGCTTACGGAAGCGAACGACACGATCTCTTCCATGGCGAGTGTACTCCTTCGATCCGCCTATGGCAATGGTCGCGCTGCTATTTGGATTCTGAACGCCGAAGGTCGCCCATTAGTCCTGGCGCAAGGCAACAATCGGGTCGATTCGTGAGGCGGACCACGCCGGAACATAGCTTGCTGCTAGTGCTAACAGGGCAAGGAGAACTGGTACGGCAACATAGGTTAAGCCGTCCATGAGGCCGACGCCGAACGTCAAGGTCGTGAGATTTTCGGCCAGCACACGGGTCATGATGATGGCCAATACGACACCGCCA
>CALFAM010000060.1 GCA_937948815.1 uncultured bacterium | reverse complement strand
CAGGGAGACTGCGACAACGATGCCGAGTGCGCCGCGGGGCTCACCTGCACCGACAACGTCGGCGCACAGTTCGGATTCGCACCCGGCGTAGACGTCTGCATGTAGCTCGAGCGCGGCACGCGCTCGGCTCGTCGAGATGGTTCGCGTACGGCTAGGGGAATCGCACGCGGCCGGCTGTTGCGTCGGTCAGCTTGGTACGGACCGCCGCCAGCTCTTCGACTGGCACTGCCAGCTTCATCTGCACGTCGGTGCCGTACGCCGCGTCGGACGATTCGAGCTCGCAGGCGGCAAGAACACCCTGCACCGCCTTCTGGCAGTCGTAGGCGAAGCGGAGCTCCAGGGTGGCCGTGATCCGGCGCTCGACGACGTCCGCGTTGTCGAGCGCGGAAGCAGCAGCCCCGCCGTAGGCGCGGACGAGCCCGCCACTGCCCAGCTTGGTTCCGCCGTAGAATCGGGTGACCACGACGACCAGATCGGTCAGCTCGCGGCCATCGATCTCCTTGAGAATGGGCCTTCCCGCCGTGCCGGATGGCTCTCCATCGTCTGAGAAGCGAAAGTCGTTCTCGTTCTGGCCCAGCCGGTAGGCGAAGCAGTGGTGGGTCGCTTGGGGATCCGCGTCACGACGCTGTGCGAGCCACTGTTCCGCTGCGGCGCGATCCGCGGTCGGGGCGACTGCTGCGATGAAGCGCGAGCCCTTGATCTTCGGGATTTCGTGGACCAAGGGCGCCCGGATGCTGCGAATCGTCGGCACCCTGCCATTGTAGACGGCTCCGCCCCGGCGGCTCAGCTCTCCGCGGTGGCGGGCTCAGCCGTAGCCGTCCCCTGGCTGCCGGAAGACCGCCGCACCGCACGGCGCATGGCCTGGCTGAGATCGTCGAAGAGGGTATAGGCGATCGGCACGACCAGCATGGTGAGCACCGTGGCCGAGGTCAGGCCACCGATCAGTGTGTAGCCAAAGCTCTTGTACGACAGGCCAATCGAGCTGGCCGGTGCGATGGTGAGCGGAATCATGCCGCAGATGGTGGTCACTGCCGTCATCATGATCGGCCGGAACCGCCGACGCGCCGCGGTCAGGATGGCTTCCGCGCGATCGTGACCCATCGCCCGCAGTCGATTGACGTAGTCGATCAGCACGATGCCGTTGTTCACCACCACACCAATCAACAACACCATGCCGACCATGCCCAAGAAGTCGATGTTCTTGCCCGCGAGCAAGTGCGCCCACAGGACTCCGATGAAGGCCAGCGGAATGGCCAGCACGATCGACAAAGGCAACACGAAGCTCTCGAACAGGAATCCCATCAAGAGGTAGATGAAGATGATCGACAGGTTGACCGCGAAGACCAGGCCAGCAAAGCCCTCGTTCTCGGTCGGCCGCCGCAGGCTTCCGAAGCTGAGCCCTTCGGGGAGATCCACCGACGCCAGCATCGCTTCCAGCCGCTTCTTGGTCTCCTGATCCCGCCCTTCTTCGAGCTCCAACACGATGCTGCGCGCCATTCGCTTGTTGCGCCGCACCACCGTCTTGGCCGCCGACGTGAACTCGATGTCGGTCAGCGAAGCCAAGGACATGGTGGAGCCTGACGGCGTGGGTACCGCGAAGGTCGCCAGCTCGTCGAGACTTTCGCGATCCGCTTCCTCAAAGCGTACGCGAACCTTGATCTCTTGGCCGTCGGCATAGAACTCGGGAAGCTGCTGACCGCGCAGGGCATAGCCCACCACGCCGGCGATGACCTGCGGATTGATGTCCTGCTGCTGCGCCCGGTCGCGGTCGATGTTGAGGGCGAGCTCGTTCGGCTGCCGCTGGCCGGACTGCTTGAGGCCGAGGACCCCGTCGACTTGGGTCAGAATCTCGCTGAGCTGGTCGGCCGTCTCCTCGAGCTGATCCGGATCCTCGCCGTTCACCACCACCCGGTACTCGTATTTGTTCTCGTCGCCCGTCTGCCGCTGGTTGCCGGTGAAGAACTCGACACCCGCGCGCTCGGGCAGGAGGTCGAGCACCTTCTCGGTCACCTGACGCGGTGTCAGATCGGTCGTCTGCGGGCTGTTGAACCACCCTTGCACGTTGCCGAAATTGACCCGGTGCATGAAGAAATAGCCTTCGAGATCCAACGCAATCTTCTGCTCGGCGAGTACCTCTTCGATCTCCAGGAAGTAGTCGCGGGTCTCTTCGAAGGTGTAGTTCTGGGGCAGCTCGATGCCAATGTCGAACATTGGCTGCTCGTTCTCGTCGTTGTCGACGAACTTCACGTTCTCCCAGCGGCTCTCGGCCACGGCCCAGGTCGCACCGATGCACAGGGCGATCACGATGACCAGATCGAGTCGGCGGCGCAGGAAGAAGGCGAGCACGCGCTCGTAGGCGACGTTCAACCGCCCCAGGGTCATGTCGTAGAGGCCGAGCATCACCTTGTTGACCCGTGTGTGCGCGCGCCGCGCCACCGTCGGCTTATCCTGGGCTGCACCGGCGGTCGGCAGGGTCAGATAGACCGAGAGCGGCACGAAGACCAGGGCGACCACCAGCGACGCGAGCAGCGCGACCGAAATCGGCATGGCGAGACGGAACAGGAAGAACTGGGCTTCACCGTCGATCAGCGCGGCGGGCAAAAAGACGATCACCGTGGTCAACGTGGCCATGACGATCGCGAGCGCGATCTCACCCGCGCCCTGGATCGCAGCATCACGCCGCGACAAGCCCTCGCGGTGCAGCCTGAAGATGTTCTCCGCGACCACCACCGAGTTGTCGACCAGCAAGCCGACACAGATCATCAGGCCGAGCAGCGTCAGAATGTTGAGCGATTCTCCGGCGAAGAACATCACCGAAAGCGCGATCAGCAGCGAGAGCGGAATCGACAAGGTGATGATCAACGTCATGCGGAAGCGCCGCAGGAAGAAGAACAGCACACCGATCGCGAACAGGGCACCGACCTTGCCGCTGCCGAGCATGGTGTCGAGCGATTCGCGAATGATCGACCCTTGGTCGAAGAAGATCGTCATCTCGAGGTTCTCGAGACGCGGATCTTCCTTCATCAGCTCGACGGCCGCGGCCACCCGCTGGGTGACTTCGAAGGTGTTGGCCGGCCCTTCCTTGGTCACCTGCAGCGCGACCGCGGGCCGCGAGTTGACCCGCACCGCATACTCTTTCTCGGGCTCGGCATAGGTCACGGTTGCGACATCGCGAACGCGGACCGACGGTGACACCAGGCGATCGGATACGGCTTCGAGGTCAGCGTAGCGGGCCACGGAACGCAGCAGCATCTTCTTGCCACCGGCACGCACACTGCCGCTCGCCAGGCTGAAGTTGTCGTCGCCGAGATCCTGTGCAATCTCGAAGATGTTGAGGCCGGCGGCTTCGGTGCGCTGGCGGTCCAGCTCGATCAGAACCTCCTTCTCCTCGAGCCCCTGGACATCCACCGCGGCCACGCCTTCGATGCGCTCGAGACGCATGACGACCACGTTTTGGATCAGGTCGTAGGCATTGGCGAGATCTGGATCGATGCCGAGGCCGACCATGGACACCGGGATGCCCGACGTGTCGTCCTTGCGGATGAAGACCCGGTCGGCGTCGTCCGGCATGCGCGGCCGCGCGCGCTGCACGCGGTCACGCACCTCGCGGTAGGCGACATCCATGTCCGTCCCTTGCTTGAAGGAGACGAAGACGTTGGAGAACCCTGCTCCCGATACCGATGTGATGCGGTCGAGCCCCTTGACGGTCGCCAGCTCTTCCTCGAGCGGGATGGCGATCTTCTCCATGACTTCCCGCGAAGGCGCGTCCTGCCAGGGCACGAAGACGCGGAGGGACGAGCCCGTGAAGCCGCGGGGGAAAAGCTCGATGGGGATGCCCACCGACGCCACCACGCCGACCACCACGAAGGTCGCCAGCAGAACCAAGACCGTGATCCGTCGGTCGAGGGAAAAGCGCGGCAGGGCCGATTCACGGTCGCGGCTGCGTGGGCTCATCAGGTAGCTCCCAGGGAGATCAGGTCGTCAGCGCTTCGGGGTCGACCCCGGGCAGTGTTCCGTAGTCGCCATCCGCGTCCTCGGCGCGCCCATCCTTCGCCGACGTGTTGTCGGCTGGGGACGTCATCTCGCGCCCGAAGAGGCGGGACAAGGTGCGGTCGAAGAGGGCGTAGATCGCGGGCACGATGATCAAGGTCAGACCGGTCGACATCACCAGGCCGCTGATCACCGCGATCGCCATCGGCGTCCGGATCTCGGCACCGTCACCCAGCCCCAAGGCCATCGGCAAGAGACCGAGGGCCGTGGTCGCGGTGGTCATCAGGATCGGCCGCAAACGGGCCTTGCCCGCGGTGACGATCGCCTCGTCACGGCTCATACCGCGGCCGCGCAGGGTGTTGATGTAGTCCACCAGGACGATGGCGTTGTTGACCACAATGCCAGCGAGCATGATCATGCCCAGGAAGACCACCACCGACAGGCTGATCTCCAGGGCCGAGAGCGCGATGAAGGTTCCAAAGAAGGCGAGTGGGATGGTCAGCATGATGACCAGCGGCTGCACCAACGACTCGAATTGCGCCGCCATGATCACGTAGACCAGGAAGATCGACAGAGCAAGAGCGAGGTACAAGCTGCCCTGACTGCGCTGCCACTCTTCGTTCTGGCCCGAGATGTAGAAGGCCATGTCCGCCGGCCAGTCGATGCGATCGCCCAATTGGCTGCGGATCGCTGCCACCGCCGCGCCGAGTGAAGCATCGCCGAGATTGGCGCCCACCAGGGCAACCCGGCGGCCGTCGATTCGGCGCACCTCGCTCGGGCCTTCGCCGAGGACCACTTCCGCGACCGACTCGAGCGGAATGGCTCGCTCCCCACCCGGATTCACGGTCAACGCGCGCACGTCGTCCACCGCTTCCCGATCACGCTCGTTCAGACGGACCATGACGGGCACGCGGCGGTCCTTGAGGTTGAAGCGCGTCGCTTCGAATCCCTTGACCTGGTTGCGCACCAGCTCGGCAGTCTGCCGCAGGTTGAGGTCGTAGCGCGACAGAAGCTCCCGGTTGTAGATGATCTGCACCTCGGGTGCACCGCTCTTGAGCGACAGCTCGACATCGGCCAGCTCGGGCATCTGGGTCATGATC
>CALFAM010000059.1 GCA_937948815.1 uncultured bacterium | reverse complement strand
ACTTCGTCGATCTTTGGAATCCCGCACGGGAATGCGTCCAGATCGAGGAGCCTGCAGACTTCGAGACCGAGCAGGTTATTGGCGAGACGATCGAATGTGTCGCGGGCCGCAGTCGCGGTACCGGTGATGAATTCTGGGTTGGGTGTGCCGACGCAGAAGATATCGTTGACGCGGACCCCTTCAATGTCCACCGCTTCGACCACGCGCTCGAGCGCATCGTCAGGTAGAGCGTTGGCCCACCGCTTGCGAAGCAACTCGATCGAACCTCTCACTTTTCCAGGCATAGCAAATCCTCCTTGCGAGCTGCCACGCGTGTGACAGCGAGAAACGAGCCAGCATCAACCGACTCATCGGGCCTACCACCAGTGACCGATCACCGATGGTGCTTGGTTATGCAAGGACAAAGCATGGACTGTGCCAGGTCACCTGGCCACGGAACGGCCAGCGGGATGTAGTCGCCAGGGAAGCGAGCGCACATGCGGGTCCAGCTTCATGCTCGACGAAGTGGTCGCAGATCCGGACGGGTGTCGAACGCAAGGTTTACCACGGCTGAGTGCCAACGCCCTGGGCGTTGATGTCCACATCGTTGGCAAGGTGAACACTGGCTCGAACAGCGCGACACCGCTCGTCAGAAACTTGCTCCGGACATCGGCGCGCTACAAGAGCGTCACCAAGCGTCGAGACTTCAGTCGGTGCTCGACAGCCGCGCCGCGATCAGGGTTTCGAGGCATCCGCCTCGCGTGGTTCGGCCTCCGCTCGCCTGACGAGCAGGAGCATGAAGACGCCGGTCAGCAGCACCGCAGGTCCTTCTCCCCAGGTCCAGAGGGTCGGCAGTCCGACCGCGAGATCGATGGCGAAGACCGCGATACCGAAGAGGATGTTCATGCCACCGAGGTAGCGGATGATCGGTGCGAAGCGGTGGACGTCTCGCGAGACGGCGAGCAGGAGGCCGCCGTGGAAACCGTAGAGCAGCGACGCCGAGCGAGCCAGGTACTCCACCAGGGGCGTGGCCGGGGAAGGAAATGCCCCCAGGCCGAGCGTTTCGTGGGCCGATGCCATGGTCGCCATGGGCAAGAGCGCCATGGGAAAGGCCAACAGCATGGTCGCCCCGCCGATTCGGAGCAGGATCTCGAGCAGTTTCGTGGGGCCTGGCACGTGCGCTTCTCCTCCTTGGAATGCGGAATCCTACCCGCTCTCGAGCTTCCTACGACACCGCCAGCGTCCAGGTTGCCCTAGAATGGAGCCACATCTTCTGCTCGTCTCGGGCTCGGTCCTCGAGCCCCCCATCCGGTTCCTCGCGACCGACACCGACGGAGGCCCCCCATGCGCTTCGACCTGTTCCGCGAACCGCGCCCGAATGCCCACCTCGCATTCCTGGCCACGGTTTGCTCGCTACTGCTGCTTGCGCCCCCTCTCGCCAGCCAGACCCAGATCAACGGCCTCGGCAGCGATGCACTGGTCGTGACCGACGTCGATGGTGTGCCCCACATTTGTACGGGCACGGATCGCGACACCATGCTGATACTCGGTTGGATCCACGCACGTGACCGCTTTTTCCAGATGGACACCCTCCGTCGCCAGTTCAGCGGCACCTTGGCCGAGCTGGTCGGCAGCGCGGCGGTGTCTTCGGATGTCCAGTTTCGGACCTTCGGGCTGCGTCGCGCGGCCCAGGCCACCTTGGCCGCGTATGAGGATCGCGGCCTCGACGAGACCCTCGATCTGCTCGACGCCTACGCGCTCGGTGTCAACACCTACCTCGCCAGCGCCCCACTTCCGCCGGAATACGGCGCCCTCGAGCTGACCCGTGCCGAGGCCTGGACACCACTCGATTCGCTGGTCGTCGCCAAGGGCTTGGCCTTCGGTCTGTCGTTCAATCTGCTCGAGCTCGACCTGAGTGCCCAGGCCGTGGCCTATGCCACCGCGGGCGCGGCCGGTGGCTTCGATGGCATGGCCTTGCTGTTCGAAGACGTTACCCGCACGGCGCCGTTCGATGACACGGTCTCGATTCCAGGGGCCCTTCCTGGTGCCCTGCCGCCGGGCGGCGCGGGCGCACAGAGCGCGAGCCCGCAACCGCGCACCCTCCGAGCCCCGAGCGCCGAAGCGGCCGCCCTGGCCCGTCAGTACCTCGAGAAAGTCGCCGACGTGCCGGCCTTGGCCAAGGCGCTCGATCCACGCGCCAGTGACACCGGCAGCAACTGGTGGCTGGTCGCGCCTTCACAAAGCGCCAGCGGCCACGCGATGCTGGCCAATGATCCGCACCTCGCCCTCGACACACCCGCGACCTTCTATGAGGCTCACCTGCTGTCCTCGCCGACACCGGGCTGCGGCATTGCGCTCGATGGCTCCGCCGAGGCCTTGACCTTCCGGGCGGCACCCCAGCGCCCGAACGCCAGCCCCGCTGGTGGCGAGGCGCCCACTGGCAAGTCGCAGACCGGGCTCGACGCCACGGGCGTCAGCTTCGCGGGCGTACCTGGAATCGTGCTCGGCTGCAATCAGCACGCGTGCTGGGGGGCGACCGTTCATCCGATGGACGTCACCGACGTCTACCAAGAAACCCTGGTGGTCGACCCGACGACCGGCTTGCCCAGCCACACGATCTTCCGCGGCGAGCAAGAGCCTCTGGTTCAGATCCCGCAGCAGTTCGCGGTCAACGTCATCGGCGACGGTGCGGCTGACAACCGCGTCGATGCGGGGGTCGGTCCGGCCGACGGCGGCGTGACCCTGGTCGTCCCGCGCCGAAACAACGGTCCGATCATCACCCTCAGCGCAAGTACGACGTCGGTCACCGGCCTGAGCGTCCAATACACGGGTTGGGGCCCGACGTTCGAGCTCGAAGCCTTCCTGCGCTTTCAGCGCGTCACCTCGGTCGATGCGTTCCGGGCAGCCGTCCAGAACTTCGATGTCGGCTCGCAGAACTTCGCCTACGCCGACATCGACGGCAACATCGCCTACTTCACCAGCGCGGAGATGCCGATACGCGAAGATCTCCAGACCCTCGGCTTCCCGGATGGCGGTGTGCCGCCATTCCTGGTGCGCGACGGCACGGGGACATTGCGACACGAATGGATGGCGGCTGATGAGCCCGGATCCGATCAGGCCCTGCCCTACGAGATCCTGCCCTTCGACGAAATGCCCCAACTGGTCAATCCGCCGGCCGGCTACATCGTCAACGCCAACAACGACCCGATCGGTACCAGCCTCGACAACAACCCGCTCAACCAGCTCCGCCCCGGTGGCGGTCTCTACTACCTCAATCCGGGCTACGTCAGCCTGCGGGTCGGCCGCATCCGGCGCGCCCTCGAAGCGGTTCTCGCGGAAGGACCTGCGACGATCGACGACCTGAAGGCGATTCAGGCCAACAACGAGCTTCTCGACGCCGAGCTGATGATGCCGTATCTGCTCACGGCCTTTGCCAACGCGTCCGAGCCCGACGCACCGGGCCGGCTCGCCCAGCACGCCGCGGATCCGGGCATCGTCGAAGCGATCGGACGGCTGGCGAGCTGGGATTTCTCGACCCCGACCGGCATCACAGAAGGCTACGACCCCGGCGATGACCCCGATGCGCTGACCGCACCGAGCGCCGCCGAGGTCGAAGCGAGCATCGCGGCGACGATCTGGAGTGTCTTCCGCGGTCAGGCCGTTCAGTTCATCATCGATGGCACGCTCACCCGTCTGGGCCTGGCGGACTTCCTCCCCGACAGCCGCTCGGCCTACAACGCGCTCGAGAACCTGCTCGAGACCTTCGATGCCAACCAGGGCGTGGGCGCTTCGGGTGTGCCGTTCATCCAGCCGTTTGGTGGCCTGACACCGGCGCAGGAGCGCGACGCGCTGCTGCTGAGCAGCCTGCGCGAAGCACTCGACGTGCTCGCCTCCGATGACTTCGCGCCAGCCTTTGGCAACAGCACCAACCAAGAGGACTACAGTTGGGGAAGCCTGCATCGAATCGTCTTCGATCATCCCCTGGGCGGCCCGTTCGATGTCCCGAACGCGGGTGGCTTCTCCGACGTCTCGTCCACCCTTCGCGGCGTCGCACGTTCGGGTGGGTATGAGGCCGTCGACGCCTCGAGCCATAGCGCACGGGCCGACGGGGTCGACGACTTCATGTTCGGTTCGGGCCCAGCGCGCCGTTTCGTCGGTCTGCTCGATCCCGCCCGCATCCATGCCGAGGAGATCATTCCCGGCGGCCAGCAAGCCATCCTCGGCAGCCCGGGCTATGCCAACCAGCTCGGTCGCTGGCTGACCAATGACTACCACCTGCTGCGCACCAGCCCGGCCGACATTGCCGCGGCAAGCGTCGGTTCGCAAACCTTCGAGCCGGGCTGTACGCCCGACAACGAGACCCTCT
This sequence comes from uncultured bacterium, assembly GCA_937948815.1. Lineage (GTDB taxonomy): Bacteria > Acidobacteriota > Thermoanaerobaculia > Multivoradales > J023 > J023. The sequence continues at coordinate 9,420 of CALFAM010000059.1, read as the reverse complement.
GCCTGCAACGCCGACGCTTCGCGGTCACCAATACCTGGAGCCTGCCCACGATGAACGGCATCGGCCAGGTGGTGCCTGGCGCGTCCGAGCTGTCGGGCAATTTCTACTTCTTCCGGCCTGCGAATTGGGAGATGCTGATCAAGGTGCTCGACGGGTGCGACTCGAATGGACACTACTGGGTGTTCATCGCCGGCACCACGAACGTCGGCTGGGACGTGCGGGTCACCGACACGGTCACCGGCATCGAGCGCCAATACGGGCACACATTCGGGCCACCGACCCCGGCAACCATCGACACGCGCGCCTTCGCCTGCCCGCAAAGTCGGTAGCGGGCCGGTGGGTCGCGACAGGACCGGTCAGCGGGCGAAGATCTGTACCCAGATCACCTCGACTTCGTCGCCCTGCAGACGACTGGCGATGCCGACACCCAACGACCACCGCCCCGGCCTCAAGAGGTTGCGGCGGTGGCCGTCGCTGGCCAACCAGCGTTCGATCACTTCTTCGGGAGTGAAGACGCCTTTGGCCAGGTTCTCCGCGACACTGTTGCGGACGACGAAGCCGGCGGCGCGCACGCGCTCGGTGGCTGTGCCGCCATCCGGGCTGCGGTGAGCGAAGAAGCCTTCTTCCAGCATGGTGTGGGCGTAACGTGTCGCCGCCGCATCGAGACGTTCATCGGGCGTGAACACGCGCAGCCCCCGTGCCGTGCGCACATGTTGGGTCGCGGTGCGGAGGGCAGCCTGGACGCCTGCCCGATCCGCGAAACGCTCGAGGGTTCGCTCGTGCTCGACCACCCGATCCCGGGCCGCGATGACCGCGTAGGCCGTGGCATTCCCCGTCCGCGCGACGGCGACGCCGAGATGAGACCAGTCGCCTTCGAGCAGGCCGTCGAACCAGCCGGGTTGGGCACGCTTCCAGGCCGCCAGCACCTGGCGGATCTCCTCACGCTCGGTCTCTTCGCGAAAGGCGTCGGTGGCCCGCGCACCGGTCGGCAGCGCGCGCAACCAGACACCCGCGGTCCAGGTGGCCGGGGTGAAGTCGGACCGCTCGAGCCGGCGGATCATGGCACCAAGCCCGCGCTGGCCCGTGCCGTCCGCGGCCCGCGCCACGGCCGACGCTTCTTCGCGCGCGATCTCGTCGAGCGCGGCACGGCGCTGAAGGTCCGACCGCTCAGCATGAACACGCGCCAGGCCGATCTCGGTGAAGAGGATGGCAGCGACCGGTTCGTCCGGCGCAGCTTCATCGGCCTGGAGCGACGCGCCAAGGAGTTGGGCAGCGGCCGAAAGCCCTACTAGCACGACAGCCCGGCGCCAACGCTCGTGGCGTGGCATTTCGTCAGTGATTGGCATCGTCTGCGTGCGGTCCTCCGCAAACTCGCTGCGCCCAAACATGCTCCGGCTGTCCTCGATCGATACCAATCACCGACGCGCGTAGATCACCGTTCGTGTTTGACCTCGTCTGCGGGCGGTTCTCCGCGATCGACACGGATCGGAGGCTACGACCGGCGTTTCGCGCGCGAAGCAAGAAACGCCTGGACGGCCTTGACGTTGTCAGGGCCGCCGTAGAACCGCGAGAGCGCTTCGTCCTCGCGCGCAATCGTGGCTTCGAGGTCTTCGGTCTCGCCGGCACGCAGCAGTGCTTTGGCTTCGACCAACGAAGCGAGGGGCTGCGCGGCCATGTCGGCGGCCAGGGCCTGTACGGACGAGAACAGGGCTTCGGGCGCTAGCACCTGGTTGATCAATCCCCAAGAGAAGGCCGTCTCAGCATCGATCGGGCGTGCGCCGAGGATCAGCTCATTGGCGCGTTGCCGCCCGATCAGGCGCGGTAGCGTGTGCGAGCTACCGAACTCCTGGACCAGGCCGAGACGCACGAACGGTGTGAGAAAGGAGGCATCCCGGGCTGCGTAGACGAGATCGAAATGCGGCAGCATGGTGACACCCATGCCGACGGCCTTGCCATGAATCGCCCCGATCAGCGGCTTGCGAAAGGCACGAACGAAGCGGTGCACATTGCCGACCTTCGACGCCTCCGCCCGGTCATCCCCCTGAGCCAGGAAGAGGGTCACGTCGGCCCCGGCGCAGAAGTCGTCGCCCGCGCCGCGTACGACCACGACCTGGACATTGGCATCTGAGGATGCTCGCTCCAGCGCCGCTTCGAAGGCATCGGCAAGCGCTGGCGTGAATGCGTTCTTTTTCTCGGGCCGGTTGAAAGTCAGGGTACGAACACCTTGCTCGTCGGCAAGCTGGAGAATGTCTTGGTCGCTCATTCTCCCAGTCTACCGCGCCCGAAATCGGCGAGGCAGAGCTACTTCTCGATGCGATAGCGGCCCTTGGTATCGACGCTCACCGATGTCCCCGCCGGAATGGTCAACGGATAGGTCCGACACTTGCCGGCAGGAATGGTCTTCTCCGAGACCTTGTCATCGCCGACGCTCACCGTCAAATCCTTGGAACCGGTCTCATCATTGCAAAAGGTAATCGTGACCATCACGGGTTTGTCGCCTGGATTCTCGTAGACTTCGTCACCGCTCTCGAACGGCACGAAACCGTCCGCTGCAGTCACGGCGACACCTCCCCCTCCCTGGAGGACGAATGGTGGCGTGAAGGTCGGACGTTCCGAGAACGTCAACTGAGGCTGCAACGCCTCGAAACGGCCCTCCAGTCGAGCAACGCGCAAGTCGGTCTCTGAAAACGTGATCTGTCTTTCGGCCATGACGGCTCCTTGTAACGTATCGATGAAAAGGAAAAAGACGGTGCCGCCAACGACGACGGCACCGCACGTGAAACGAGGTAGTGCAACCCGAGCCTTTACGGCTGGGTGTCCGACCACGACGATGTATCGCCGGACTCGAAACCATCGGCAAAAATGACCTGTTCAGGAGGGGCAATGCCATCGATGGAGAAACATTTATAGCCAGTACCCGTGCCGTTGGCCAGCGTGCCAGCCTGGTTGCCGACATCGCGCCAGGCAACCACCACCTGTGGGCGCCCCTGGGCGTCGGGCTCGGGCAGGAAGCGGACGGTCGGATTGTCCTGGAATTCTTCGGTCGTGGTGTTGACCCGGATCTCTCCTCCGATCGGATTGCCATCCGGACCGTAGACCTGCAAGAACGTGTCGAGCTCGTCCTCTGGGAGCTGCGCACCCGAGCCAGCCCAGACCACCGCGGAGAGGCTCTGCGGGCCATAGGCGACCTGGGGTTGCCCTTGGGCATTCACGGTCGTGGTATTGACCACGAAATCGTTGCCAATCGGGTTGCCATTGGCATCGAAACGGCGGCCACGAATATCGACCGGATTGCCGGGCGTGTCACGCAAGTTCTCCCAGACCACCAGCGATTGCCCGGTCGCCGGATCCGCCGCCACGGCCGGGTTCAGATTGCCAGGCACGCCCGGCGTGGTCGAGATCGGGATCGACGGCCCCACGGAAGGCGCCACCCCCGTGAAGTCGACGATGTTGCCTTTGACGACGCCGGCACCGATGGTGACGAGCAAGCGGTTGCCTGCCGGATCGAGCAGCGCGACCCCAGCGTCGTTGCCCAGGCCGTCGATCAAAAAATCAGGATCGACGACCAGGCCTGTCAACGTGTCGACGCGCTGCGCGCGCACGGAGGGCAAACCACCGGCAAATTCGGTGTAGGCGACCGTTGCCCGCCCCTGCTGATCGACCGCCACGCCGGTCTTGCTCATCGCCGGGTCCGGAAACGGAAAGCCGTTGTCCACGGTCACGGTGTTGGTTGCGAGTGGGTTGCCCACCCCATCGAAGGCCACCGTGTTGATGTTCATCGTGTTCGTCATCGGACCGTCTTCGGCGTAGGAAAACACGACCCAATCGTCATCGTTGGCCGCGTTGCGCATGCGCGCACTTGCGGGGGGCTGGCGTTCGACATTGCCGTTGTCGAAGACCGCCGCTGTCGAGTCGATCGGCACGGGTTCCGGATAGCCGTGAATCATGTCGGTCAGGAAGTTCATCTCCGAGGTGGAACCACCCACAGCAGGCGTCGAGAGAAGACCTCCGAGGATCAGGTTTCCAGGCTGCCCGCGGATCGACTCGATGCGATTGCCGAGCACGGCCTGGATCAGGCCGGGTGCCTCGCCGAGCTGACCCTCGGCCGTCGGCACCACGGTGGGCCCGGCGAAGGCAGGAAGACTCGCCAGCGAAAGGGCGAGCAGAGGAGCAGCAAGAACACGCTTGAAACCGGGACTCATGGTCGTTCCTCCAAGGCGCACCCCACCCAGGGCCCCAATCAGGGCTCGATCGGCAAGGCGCTTCGTTCCGAGGTGACAAATCTGTCGAGCAGACGTCGTTGGTGCTGTCATCTACCTCTTCTGCGAACGCCTGAAAATCGGATGACCAAGCCGGGCCAAAAGATGCTTCGGCATGCCGGGTCCACTAAGATCGGGCGTCCGTTCATCCTTCGAGGAGCTCCCATGCGACAACTGACCGGCCTACGTTTCCTGGCGTCTGCACTTCTGATGACCACCCTGAGCACGACCCCACAGCCTGCCGAGGCCACTGACGGCAAGGTATTGACCTTGGTCGACCTGATGAAGATGCGCACCATCCAGGACACGGTCATCGCGGACGAAGGAGGCTGGATCGCCTACGCCCTGGTTCCCGACCGTGGCGATGGCGAACTGGTGGTGAAGACGACGGACGGCAGCCGCGAGCATCGCGTCGAGCGCGGCCACGCACCGGACATCGCGCCCGACGGTCGCTTCGTGGCGGCACGCCTCGCCCCCACGCTCGCCGAGCAAGAGCAGAGCGCCGACAAGAAGGGCGATGACAAGCCCAAGCCGGGATTGGTCCTGCTCGACACCCGCGACGGAAGCCAGCACACCTTCGAACGTGTCGAACGCTTTGCCTTGTCCGCGGACGGCACCTGGCTCGCCCGTCACCATGCCAAGGCTGCCGACGAGGACGAGGCAGAAGGCGAGGAGGCTACCGGAGGCGAGGAAAGCGAAGGGAGCGAAGGGAACGAAGGGAACGAAGGGAACGAAGAGAGCGAAGGGAGCGAGGAGCAAGGCGAGAAGAGCGAGCCCGCGGAAGGCGACGAGCCGGACGACGAGAAACCGGAGGATGAAGATGCCGGCACCCTGCTCGTGCTGCGCCAGCTCACGAGCGGCCAAGAGATCGAAATCGAGCACGTCACCGCCTGGGCCTTCGACGACGTGGGACACGGGATCGCCTATGCCGTGGTGACGCCGTCCGGTGAGGGCAACGGCGCATTCCTGCGCGATCTCGACAGCCTCGACGCGACGGCCATCACCCTCGACGCGACGGATCGCGCGCACTACCATGCGATGACGTGGAGCCACGAGCCGCACCAGCATCTGGCCTTTGTCAGCGAGACACGTCACGACGCGTCGAGCACGAACGCGGACGCTCCGTCCCGCGACGCGGACGCAGCCGAGGACGCTTCGAGCGACGAGCCGCCGCCTGCTGCCCTGTGGATCTGGCGCGGCGACACCCGCACCCATGCCCAGATCACCGCCTCCGCCGACGCGCCTGAGAGCTGGTATCTGCCTGCCGAAAACGAGCTGGTATGGAGCCGCGATGGCGCACGCCTGTTCTTCGGCTACCGGCTGCGCAGCGACTGGCAGCCGCCGGATGACGGAGACCGTGAGGAGCAGGCCGACGCCGAGGAAGGCGATTCGGCGACGGACGATTTCGACCCGTTCGACTTCGAGGCCATCTTGGAGAAGAAGACCCTGGACGTCTGGCACTGGAACGACCCGCTGATCATGACCAATCAGCGCGAACGCTGGGAGGACGAGCAGAAGCACCTCTACCAGGCCGTCTACCACTTACCGAGTGCCGCGGAAGCTTCGGCAGGCGCAGGCGCAGGCGGCGCCAGCCCGTCGGGGGGGCCAGCGGGAGGCCACATCGTGACGCTGGCGGACCGTGACGTGCGCCAGGTGGCCACGGCCAACAACGCGCAAGCCGTAATGGGGCGCGCCGAGGAGCCCTACTTTCGGGAGCGCACCTGGGACGGCTTCTACTTCGATCTCTATTGGATCTCGCTCACCGACGGCAGCCGCCGCCAGGTGGCGGCACGAATCGAGGACGACGCTTCGCTGTCTCCCGACGGCCGCTACGTGGCCTACTACCGCGCACCGGACTGGTTTCTCTGGGACAGTGCGGACGGGTCGACGCGCAACCTGACCGCCGATCTGGACGTTCCATTTGCCGACGAGGACCACGACTACCCGCGCGACGCCTCCGGCTACGACGTGGCGGACTGGCTCGAAGACAGCTCCGCCGTCTTGATCAACGACAAGTACGACATCTGGCGTTTTCCCACGGGCGATGGTCCGGCGCGCAGCGTGACAGGCGGCGACGGCCGCGAACAGAAGATGGTCTACCGCCTGCGCGACCTCGACCCGGACCGGGAGTTCGTCCGTGCCGACGAACGTCTCCTGCTCAGCGGCTACCACGATCGCCTGAAATACCGCGGCTTCTACCGCGCGCAGGCCAGCGGCGAGGCTGTCGAGCCCATCCTTTCCGGCAAAGGCGAGACGCTGCGATTCCGCATGCGGGCCAAGGATGCCGACCACCTGCTGTTTAGCCGCGAGCGCTATGATCAGTTTCCCGACCTGTGGACCGCTTCGGCCGATTTCAGCGCGCCGCGTAAGCTGAGCAATGCCAATCCGCAGATGGCTGAATTTGCCTGGGGTGAGGCGGAGTTGGTCGAGTGGCGCGATCTCGACGGCCGCGAGACGCAAGGCATCTTGATCAAGCCGGGGAACTACCAGCCGGGCAAACGCTACCCAGTGCTGGTCTATTTCTACCGCCTGTTCTCGCAGCGGCTCCACCTCTTCAATGATCCGCGGGTGAATCACCGGCCGAGCTTTCCGGTCTACGCCAGCGACGACTACGCGATTTTCCTGCCCGACGTTCGCTTCGACATCGGGGAACCCGGCTTCTCGGCGACGAAGTCACTGGTCCCGGGCGTCCAAAAGCTCATCGACATGGGCGTCGCCGATCCGGACGCCATCGGACTCCACGGGCATTCGTGGAGTGGCTACCAGACTGCATTCGTGATCACCCAGACCGATCAGTTCAAGGCCGCGGTCGCTGGTGCGCCGGTCAGCAACATGACCAGCGCCTACAGCGGTATTCGCTGGGGCTCGGGGCTCGCACGCCAGTTCCAGTACGAGCAGGGCCAGAGTCGAATTGGCGGCACGCTGTGGGAAGCGCGTGACGCCTACATCGACAACTCACCCGTCTTCTTCGCCGATCGCATCGAGACGCCGCTGCTGATCATGTTCGGCGACCAAGACGACGCCGTGCCGTGGTACCAGGGCATCGAGCTCTACCTTGCCATGCGACGCCTTGGCAAGGACGCCGTCTTTCTTCAATATCGCGGCGAACCGCACCATCTCAAGCAATACGCCAACAAGCTCGACTACGCCCTCAAGATGAAGGCGTTCTTCGATCACCACCTCAAGGGTGCACCGGCACCCGCGTGGATGACCGAAGGTATTCCGTTCCGGGGAGATTGACATGCGGCGCGCGGCCACCTGTCGCGCGCAAATCGGCCGCGCGCCGATCAAAAACGACGATCAACAGCCCGCAGCATCTCGGCCGGAGATGTCGCGGGCCATTGCGAGGAGAATCCCATGAAGCGTTTCTTGCGTTCGACCCGTATCACCCCGCTGCTCGCCCTGAGCATGGCGTTTGCCTGGGCTGGCGCGGCCAGCGCCGCAGACCTCACCATCGTCGCCAACATGACGATGCGAGGCGACACGACAACCACGACCGCCTACTACACCGAGAACCAGATCCTGACCTCGGACGGCCGCACCGACTCGGTCATCGACTACGGCAACGAGAAGATGCTGGTCATCGACCACAAGAAGAAGACCTGGTCGGAGATCACCTTTGCCGAGATGCGCGCCAAGAGCGCCGAGCTCGATGGCATGCTCGAAGACAATCCGATGCTCGCCAACATGTTTGGCGGCGCGAGCGATGCCACCGTCGAAAAGCAGGGCGGCACCCGCACGGTTGCCGGCCACACCTGCCAGGGCTACCGCGTCACCCTCGGTGCCAAGATGCAATACGACCTCTGCGCCGCCCCGGACATCGAAGCGCCGGTGAACTACTACGAGGCTCGCAAGATGGCTACCTTGATGATGGGCCCGATGGCCAGCCGCCTGAACAAGCTCTACGACGCCATGGAGCAGATCGACGGCTTCCCAATCGCCTTCGACATGAACATCAAGGTGATGGGGATGAACATCGACATGAGCTCCGAAGCGACCGAGGTCAAGGCCAGCGTTCCGGACGACGCCTTCGTCGTCCCTTCTGGATACAAGCAGAAGAAAGCGAAGTTCTAGGCCCCGCTGCCCGGCCGCGAGGTGAGCAGGACACATGCCCGGCTCGCCTCGCGACTCGTCATCGCCCCGAGGACTTCATGTCAGTATGATCTTTACGACACCTTCACCCCCCATGGGCGCAATCGGAAGCGCACACAAAGGACCCGTCGAGTCCACTGCCCGCTTCGCCCCTGAAACCCTGCGCCCGGCCCCACCAATTTAGAAGACCGTCCCACCCCCTCGTTTCTGACCACCCGCCCACGATCCATCCGGATCCTTGAACTGGCCAACCAACGTATTGAATCGACGCGGCTTCTCCCCCGCCTAGCCGCAGGCTCACCGACTCGATAGAGCCTGAAAACCCGCGCCTACCCTGGCCTTTCGCCCACCCCGCCTCACCGCGGCCGAGGCTGGCAAGCTCCTTGCTATTTCTCCCTGACAGCACGTAGCTGTCGAAACCGATCATCTTGTCGATTCCGCCTAGGCCATTCGACGTCTTGACTGAATCGACGCGTCGGGGACTGCTACGAGCCGAAGAGTCGTCCGCCGTTGGACGACGACCCAACCCAAGCCTCAGGAGGAATGACAACGTGAGACACACAGCCAAATGGCAAAGGGTGCTGATCGCCTGCTTACTCGCGCTCAGCGCGGGCAGCGTCGCTGCACAGCAACAGACCGGTAATCTCTACGGCACCGTCAAAGACGGTGATGGCAGCCCGCTGCCTGGCGTATCCGTAGCGCTCACCGGCATCGGCGCGCCCAGGCAGGCCTTTACCGAGAGCAACGGCCAGTTTCGCTTTCTGAGCCTCGATCCGGGCAACTACGCCCTTGCCGCCCAGCTGGACGGCTTCTCCACCGTCGAATTTCCCAACGTAAACATTCGCGTCGGTCGCGGTACGAACCTCGAGATCGTGCTGTCCGCCGCGCTGGAAGAGACCATTACGGTCACCGCCGAATCGCCGCTGCTCGACGAGCGCAGGATTTCCAAGGGCACCACGATCTCCCAGATCGAGCTCGAGAAGATCCCGACCGCCCGTGACCCCTGGGCCATCGTGACCCAGACCCCGGGCGTGCTCTCCGACCGCATCAACGTCGGTGGTAACGAGTC
>CALFAM010000058.1 GCA_937948815.1 uncultured bacterium | reverse complement strand
GCCGCGGTCGCTGGCCTGATTGCCTGGGGCGCGATCGTTCACGCCTTCGCCGTCGCGCTCGGAAATCTGCTGCCCGTCGTGGCCGAGGGTGCTGGCAAGGCGATCGCCATCATCGCGCTGGTCGCCATCCTCGGCACGCTCAACGTGCTCGGCGTCCGGCAAGGCGCCGGTGTGTCGACGGCCGTCACCGGTATCAAGCTGCTCGCCCTGGGTGGGTTCGTGCTGATCGGGGCCTTCTACGTCGACTTCGAGCGCTTTGCCGCACCGCTCGCCGCTGAGGGTTCTTGGGGGTCGATCGGCAGCGGCGCCCTGCTGATGTTCTACGCCTTCGTGGGCTTCGAAAACCTGGTGGTGCCCGCCGGCGAAATGCAGCGGCCCGAGCGGACCCTACCGCGCGCCATCGTCGCGATCATGGCAACTGTGACGGTGCTCTATCTCGGTGTCCAGGCGGTTGCCATCGGCACCTTGCCCGGTCTTGCCGGCACGCGCAACGCGGTCGCCGAATCGGCCGGCACGTTTCTCGGTGCGGCTGGTGGCGCCGCGGTGGCGATCGCCGTCGTGATCTCCGTGCTCGGGGTCAACGCGGCCAGCGCGCTGATCTTGCCGCGTCGCGTCTCGGCGCTGGCGGACCAGGGTCAGCTGCCCGCCCGCCTCGGCGCGCGGCACCCGCGCTTCGGCACCCCCGTGGCCGCCATCGTGGTGACCCATGTCTTGGTCTGCGCCGTGGCCTTGAGCGGCTCGTTTCAAGAGCTGGTGGCCGTGGCGGTGATCGCGCGCTTCCTGCAGTACGCACCGACCTGCGCGGCAGTCCTGGTGCTGCGCCGACGGTCGGACGACGACGCAACCGGTTTCCGCCTTCCCTTCGGACCCCTGATCCCCCTCCTCGCCTTGGCCGCCAGCGCCCTGCTGCTCACGGCTGCCGAAACGCGGCACCTGATCATCGGAGGCGTCACCGTGGCACTCGGCTTGCCCGTCCTCTGGCTGATGCGCCGAGAGCAGCGTTCGAATGATCGACCGGCATGAGCCGTAGGGGAAGGCAGCGCTGACACGACACGCTGGAGATCTGCCATGAGCCTGCTCCGCTTCGAACACCTTTCCAAACGCTACGGGGACGTCGTCGCCCTCGATGATGTCTCCTTCACGGTGAGCGAAGGCGAAGTTTTCGGCCTTCTCGGGCCCAATGGTGCCGGCAAGTCGACTCTGATCCGGATTCTCATGGACATCATCCGCGCCGACACGGGCAGGATCGAGGTTTTCGGAGAAGCCCACAATCGGTCTCATCTCGACCGCATCGGCTATCTACCCGAGGAGCGGGGCCTCTACGCCAAGCAGAAGGTGATCGACGTGATGGTCTACCTCGGCCGCCTCAAGGGGCTGGGCCGCAAGGAAGCACGCCAGCGATCCCTGGCGTGGCTCGAGCGCTTCGACCTCGGACACACCGTGCGCTGGCGCATCGAGCGGCTGAGCAAGGGCATGACGCAGAAGGTGCAGATCGCCTCGGTTCTCCTGCTCGAGCCTGAGCTCTGCGTGCTGGACGAGCCTTTCTCGGGCCTCGACCCGGTCAACGTTCGTCTGGTGGAAACGCTGATCGAAGAACGGCGCGGCCGTGGCCAGACCACCATCCTCTCGACCCACCTGATGAACCAGGTCGAGACCCTCTGCGACCGTGTCGCCATGGTGCACCAGGGAAAGCGCGTGGTCTACGGCGGGGTCGACGAGGTGCGGCGCGCGCACTCGCTGCCCGAGGTCGGCGTCGACACACCCGACGCATTGCCAACGTTGGCGGGCGTGCGCGAGATCGCACGCGAGGGGGAGGGCCGCTGGCGCCTGCATCTGTTCCCCGAAACGGACCCACAATCCGTGCTCGCGGAGCTGGTCCGGGCGGGCATCCGGATCGAACGCTTCGAGCGGCTCCTGGCCCCGATGGCCGACGTCTTCATTCGCGTCGTCGAGGGCGGTGAGCGGGTACAGGAGGCTGCCTGATGAACCTTCGCAAGGTCCGAACCGTGGCGGAGTTCGAGCTGGTCTCGACGCTCAAGCGCCCCGCCTACCTGATCACCACCTTCGGCATGCCTGTCTTCGTCTTGCTCTACGCAGGGTTCGGCTTGCTGATCGCCGGCACCATGAACACGGCCGAGAGCAAGCCGCGGGTCTACGGCATCGTCGACCCTTCGAATGTTCTCCACCTGGAACAGGACACGGTGGCCAGCAGCCTACCGGTCCCCGCCGAGCTCGATGCCGCACTCGAGTCGACCGGCATGGGAGAAATCATCGACCAGGCGAGCGATGGCCAAGCGCGCTCGACGTTCCGCCCCTTTGCGAACGAAGATGCCGCGCGCGCGGCGATCGCCGACGCGGCGATCGCCGCCTACTACCGCATCGACGCCGACTACATGGCCACCGGCCGGGTCGACGCGACCTTTGCCCCCGATGCCAGTTGGAAAGAGAACGGCGCTCGCGGTGCGCTCGAACGCATGTTTCGCGAGCGTTTGCTGGCCGACAGCCAGGAGCCCGCCCTCGCCGCGCGCATCGCCCGCCCGATCGCCGTTTCGGAATCGTTCACCTTCGAGATCGACGGCCAGGAAGTGGCGCGCACCATGGGAGGCCAGATCGCCGGCGCCGTCATCCCGATCGGCTTCGCCGTGCTGCTCTTCATGGCGCTGGCGATGAGCACGAGCTACTTGATCCAAGGGACCGCCGCGGAGAAGGAGAACAAGGTCGTCGACGTGCTGCTGGCCGCCGCCGGGCCGGACGAGATCTTGACCGGCAAACTGCTCGGCCTGGGCATCGCCGGCTTGCTTCAGATCACGGTTTGGTTCGGCATGATCTTGGTCGCCGGCACCCTCTTCGCCGCAACGATCGCGTCGTTCGGCGTCGAGCTGCCCTGGCTGGCCCTGGCCGTGGCACCGCTGTTCTTTGCCGCCGCCTATTTCTTCGTCGGCAGCCTGATCCTCGGCACCGGCTCGCTGGGGAAAAACCTCAAAGAGGTCCAGCAGTTCGGCATGGTTTGGTCCCTGCTCAGCGCCGTTCCCATGATGTTCATGGGTGTGCTGATCACCGACCCCAACGGAACGCTCGGCCAGGTACTGACGTGGATTCCGTTCTCGGCACCCGTCACCATCGTGCTGCGCTTGGCGCTCGAGCCGGAGGGTGTCCCGACCTGGCAGGTTGCCGGCTCGCTCGCCATGATGGTGGTCTCCACCTGGATCGCGCTCAAGCTGGGCGCACGGCTCTTCCGGGTCGGCCTGCTGCTCACCGGCACGCGCCCCAAGCTGCGCGCGCTCCTGCGCCAGGCACGGCTGGGAATCTGAATGGTGGTACTTTCTCTCGTCGAGAAGAACGGAGAGACGAGAGGAGATCGATTTGTCACGCCCGCCCGCCACGAAGCTATTTGTCGACCCCACGCCGTTCGAGCCGGAGATGGGTGGCCGCTTGCCTTCGCTCGAGATTGCCTATGAAACGTGGGGAACGCTCAATCCCGAGGGCACCAATGCCGTGCTTCTCTGTGCGGCATTCTCCGCCCACGCGCACGCGCAGTCGAGCCCCGAGGATCCGACCCCGGGCTGGTGGGAGGGCATGATCGGGCCTGGCCGCGCCCTCGATTCGGATCGCTTCTTTATCGTTTGCCCTTCGCTGCTCGGCGGCTCGTTCGGGACCTCCGGTCCGACCGCCATCGACCCGGAAACCGGCACGCCCTACCGCGGTCGGTTTCCGGTCGTCACCGTGCGGGACATCGTCGAGGTCCACTTACGGCTGCTCGATCACCTGGGCATCCAGCGCCTGCACGCGGCGGTCGGAGGCTCGCTCGGCGGCATGGAGACCCTCGAGTTGGGCGTTCGGCATCCGGAGCGCGTGGAGCGTGTTTTCTCGATCTCCGGGACGGACTACACCCGCCCCTACACGGCAGCCATCCGGCACCTCGGTCGTCAGGCGATCGTGCTCGACCCCAAGTACTGCAACGGCGACTACGAGGTTGGCGAGGAGCCGGCGGGGGGGATGCGCCTGGCGCGCGAGATCGGCACGCTCTACTACCGCTCGCCGGACGAGTTCAACGAGCGCTTCACCCACGAGCCGATCGCGCCACCGACGACCCACGGCATCACCTTCGAAGTCCAGTCCTATCTCGATCACCAGGGCCGCAAGGCCGTGAGCATGTTCGACGCCAACAGCTATCTGACGCTGTCGTTGGCCATGGACCTGCACGACATCTGGCGAGGCTTCAAGAGCCCGGACAGCGCCCTTGCCCGTCACGGAGATCAAGAGACCGCGTTCCGCATCGTCGCGGTCAAGGAGGACCGGTTGATCGGCGTCGAGGAGCAAGAGCACCTTTATCGCCTGCTGGTCGCCGCTGATATCGATGCCGATTTGTTGGTGATCTCGAGCCCGGTGGGTCACGACGCCTTCCTGGCCCGCAGCGAGCGTCGGCGTATGCGAGAGCTGGTCGGCAGCTTCATCGAACGATGAGCGCACCTTCCCAGCATCCGGCCTTCACGTTCTGCCGCTCGCTGACCGGCGTTACCGAAGATCTCAAGTGGGGCGACAACCTGGTCTTTTCGGTCGGCGAGAAGATGTTCGCCGTCTTTGACCTGCCGGAAGGGGAGCCGTTCAGCATGAAGACGGACTCCGAGACGTTCGAGCTGCTCGTCCAACAACCGGGGATTCGCCCGGCGCCCTACCTGGCACGACACATGTGGATCCAGATCGACCGCCACGATCGGCTGCCTCCCGACATGACGCACGACCTCTTGCGCGACGCCCACCGGATGGTCGCGGCCAAGCTTTCGAAGAAGCGTCAGCGTGAGCTCGGCATCGCCGCGCCATGAGCATCGCGGCGCCATGAGCATCGCGACGGCCGAACCAACCGATCGAGGCCAGAGCCCTCGCGCCAACCACCTCGGCTCCAGGGCCGGCCGAATCGAGGGGTTCGACCTCGCCCGGGCTCTCGCCGTTTTCGGCATGGTGGTGGTCAACTTCAAGATCGCGATGATGGGCGCGAGCCCGAGCGAGACCCACCCCCTCCTCTCGGCTGCTGGCTTGCTCGAAGGACGGGCCGCAGCAACCTTCGTGGTGCTGGCCGGGGTCGGGCTCGCCCTGATGTCGAATCGGCCACGTCTCAGCCACGATCTCGAAAGTCTTCGGCGGTGCCGGATCAGCCTGTTCAAACGGGCAGCGCTCTTGTTCGTGGTTGGCCTTCTCTACACACCGATCTGGCCCGCCGACATCCTGCACTTCTACGGTGTCTTCATTGCCGTCGGCGCCTGCTTGCTGGCCGCATCGAGCCGGACCCTCTGGGCAGCCGCAGCGGCCTTCACGGCGGGATTCGTCGTCTTGATCCTGGCGTTCGACTACGAACGCGGCTGGAACTTCGACACCCTCGCCTATCTGGATCTCTGGACCGCGCCGGGCATGGTCCGCCACCTCTTCTTCAACGGCTTTCACCCGGCCATCCCGTGGACAGCGTTCCTGCTGCTCGGTCTGATCGTTGGGCGACAGGATCTCCGCAACCCGCAGCGGCGGCGGCTCGTCTTCCTTTCGGGCGTCGCGGTCGCCGCTGTGGCAGAGATCGTTTCGCACATCCTGATCCGGAGCTTCACGGTCGGCGCCAGCGCGGAGGAGCGAGAGGTGATCGTCGCCTTGCTCGGCACCGCGCCGATGCCACCCATGCCGCTCTACATCCTGGCTGGTGGCGGCGTTGCTTGCGCCGTGATCGCAGCCTGCGTCAGCCTGACCGAACGCTTCCCGGGAGCCCCCGTGTTGAAGCCGTTGATCGCCACGGGCCAGCTCGCCCTGACCCTCTACGTCGCCCACGTGATCATCGGCATGGGTGTCCTCGAGTCCCTCGGCCGGCTGGAGAACCAGCCCGCTGGGCCGACCCTGCTGGCGGCAGCCACGTTTTGCCTCCTGGCAGTGGTCTTCTCGACCCTGTGGCGGCATCGCTTCGCCCAAGGACCGCTCGAGTGGCTGGTCCGCCGCATCTCGCGCGCGTAGGACGGGCGCGCATGAGCCCGGTGTGCGCCTGACTCGGGCACTTGTGTACCGGGCGCGCAAAAAAGTTGATCCACGATTCGTGATTCCTGCGCTACAGACGAGCGGAGGTGGAGCACGACCGCGATGATGTGGATCGTGCATCCACACGGGAGAAGCTCTCATGCACAAACGAATCGTTGTCTCGCTCTTCGCGCTCGCCGCAATCGGCGCGCTCGCCCTGGTGCCGGCGCAAGAGTCCGCCGCAGCCGGAAGTCTCTCTGTATCGATGGTCTGCGAGCCGGCTTTCAACGGCGCCTTCTGCGAGGCCTATCCGTTCGGAAGTGGCTTCACCTATCGGTGGAACCTCACCGGCCAGCTGTTCGCGAGCCCGCCGAGCTCGTCGGCATTTCAGGCCATCGGTTGCTGGGGACCAAACGGCGGCGCCGTCACGGTGACCGTCACGGCGCCGAACGGCAGCACCGGCAGCACGACCCGATTCATTGGCTGCACAGGCGCCTTCTAGATCTCCGGCGTCGCGCCCGATCACCTCGGTCGTCGGGCGCGGCGGTGCCACTTTTCCCCACGCTACAATTCAATTCCCAAGGAGAGAAAACCCATGACGCGACTTACATTGGCATTGGCCGCCGTCACGATCATCGCGCTGCTCATCCTGCTGGCCCCGAGCTCGAATGGCGAATGGGTCGAGACGTCCCACTTCGAATGGCAGCGTACAGGGGCTTCGGTCAGCCACGACGCGCAATGCGTACAGCAGTACGGTGCAGGCCATACCTGTGTGGAATGGTGCGAGGTCTACCACGGCGGCATCGTTGCCCCGACCGGCCAGTATTGCTGCGAGCTCACCGGCATGGCTTGCACCAAGCCCATGTAACGAAGTGATCGACGCCCAGCCGCCGCTCGATGCGCCGATCACGGGTCTGCTGATCGCCTGGAGCCATGGCGACGAGCAGGCACGCGATGTGTTGGTCCCGCTGGTCTACGATCAGCTCTGCGCCCTGGCCGGGGGGATCCTGCGCAGCGAGCGCACCAACCACACCTTGGCGTCCTCGGCACTGGTGCACGAGGCCTTCCTGCGCATGGTCGAGATCGACAAGGTGGGTTGGAACGATCGCGCGCATTTCTTCGCCCTCTGTGCGCGGCTGATGCGTCGCATCCTGATCGACCACGCCCGCAAGCAACGCGCATCGAAGCGCGGAGAGGGCGGAGAGAACCTTCCACTGTTCGAGGACAGGCTCTCCGACAAGGCGCGCGATCCCGACCTCTTGGCGCTCGATCAAGCGCTCGAGCGCCTTGCCGACCGCAACTCGCAACAGGCGCGCATCGTCGAGCTCCGCTACTTCGGTGGTCTCGATCGCGAAGAGATCGCCGCCGTGCTCGGCATCTCCAGCGCGACAGTGACCCGGCGTTGGCGCATGGCACGGGCCTGGCTCTTTCGACAGCTCAGTCAGCCCGTGGATCCGCGCAGAGCCGTCGCGGAGCGTCTCGGATGAGGGCCGACGACGAAATCGAAGGCTGGAATCGGCTCTCCGACCTCTTCGACCAGGCCATCGAGAAGCCGGCTGCCGAGCGCGGCGCCTTTGTCGCGCGGGTCTGCGCGGACGAGCCGGCCTTGGGCCGATCGCTCGAGGAGCTGCTGGTGTCCGAGGCGCGGGCGGGCACCTTCATGGAAGCGCCGCTCGTCCGGCGCGCTGCGGGCTCGGCGGCATCGGCGATGATCCCCTCGACTGACGCCGACGCCGACCCGACCAACGCAGAACCTGTCGACACAGACCCAGCCGGCGACCGCCAGCATGCCAGCCGTCGTGGCGAGCCGCGCATTGGCGACCACATCGGCGCCTACCGCGTGCTGCGCCCGCTGGGCCAGGGCGGCATGAGCACGGTGTTTCTGGCGATTCGCGACGACGACACCTTCAAACGCCGGGTGGTGGTCAAGCTGGTGCGGGCGGATCTCCGCGACGCCGACCTGGAGCGGCGGCTGCGCACCGAGCGCCACATCCTGGCCAGCCTGGCCCACCCCAACATTGCCCGCCTGTTCGACGGCGGAACGACCGAGGACGGCCGGCCCTACTTCGTCATGGAGTACGTCGAAGGGCTGCCGATCACCACCTTTGCGGATCGCTACCAGCTCTCCGTCGACGAGCGGTCGGCGCTTTTCCGCAAGGTGCTCGGCGCCGTGCAGTACGCACACCAAAACCTCGTCGTTCACCGTGACCTCAAGCCATCCAACATCTTGGTCGCGGCGGATGGCGAGCCCCATCTGCTCGACTTCGGGATTGCCAAGCTCCTCAATCCGGACCTGTCGGCGGATGACGTTCACGCGACCGCCACCTGGCTTCGCCTGATGACCCCTCACTATGCGAGCCCCGAGCAGGTGTGCGGCAAGCTGGTTGGCACGGCCAGCGACATCTACAGCCTCGGCGTTTTGCTCTACGAGTTGCTCGCCGGCCGACTGCCCTTCGACTTCGCCCGCGCAACACCGGGCGAGATCGAGCGGACACTGACCGAACGCGACCCGCCGAGACCGAGCACGGTCGTCGTGGCCGCGCGCGCCGACGCGGAAACGACGGCCCCAACTTCTGCCGGGTCGGCCTCTTCCGACCCGGCCTCTTCGGACATCGCACGCAACCGAATGCTCGAGCCGCACGAGCTTCAGCGGCGTCTGCGGGGCGATCTGGACGCCATCATCATGAAGGCCCTGCGCAGTGCGCCGCAGCGGCGCTACGCCTCCGCGGAACGGTTTGCCGACGACCTCGAGCGGTTTGCCAAGAACCTTCCGGTCGGCGCACGGAAGGGCACGTGGTACTACCGCATCGGCAAGCTCGTTCGTCGTCGCCGCACGGCGGCCGCGGTCACCATCAGCCTGGCACTGGCGCTGGCCGTCGGCGCGGGCGTCCTGGCGCAGAAGCACGCCCAGGTGCTGCGCGAGCGTGACAATGCCCAGCGCGAGCGGAGTCAGCGCGACACGGTACTCGCGCTTCTGCTCGAGGTCTTGCAGGTTGCCGACCCCAACGTCTCGCTGGGCGAGACCTACTCGATCCGCGAAGCGCTCGATTCGAGCGCGCCCAAGCTGCGCCGACTGCTCGCCGACCAGCCCGCGCTACGCGCCGAGCTCCTTCACACGACCGGCACGATTTACCACAACCTCGGCCTCTGGCCGCGCGCGCGGGTGGATCTCGAAGCCGCCTTGTCGCTTCGCAAGAGCCTGTTCGGCGACCGCGACCCATCGGTCGCGCGCACCCAGAGCCGCCTCGCGCTGGTCCTCGCCAACCTCGGTGAGGTCGACACGGCGCGCGCGCTCACCACGCAGGCGGTCGAAACAAGCCGCGGTGCGCGCGGTTCCGTACCGGCGGCCGATGTCGCCATCCTCAACGACCAGGTGACGGTTCTTTGTGCCGCCCAGGACTACGAAGCCGCACTCCCTCTGGCCGAGGAAGCGCTCGCGCTGGCACGCAGCGCATCGAACCGCGAGGGCCTGCCAACAGCACTGATCAACCGCGCCATGGTGGCCTTGCGGAAAGACGAGCCGACCCACGCGGCAGTGCTCTTCCAACAGGGTGCCGAGCTACTCGCCCTGCGCTTCGGCGACGATCATCCGAGGTTGGTCAATCCGCTGAGCAATCTGGGTTCGGCGCGCCGGCGCGCGGGTGACCTCACCGGCGCACGCGATGCCTTCGAGCAAGCCTTGACCATTCAGCAGACGGCGCTTGGTGAAACGCATCCGACCCTCGCCATCACACTCAACAACCTCGCTGGCATCCATGTCGCACGCGGCGAACATGCGGAAGCCATCGAAGTGTTCGGCCAAGCCGCCGACGTCTTCGAGCGCCAGGCCGGGCCAGATCATCCGCGCCTGTTCTTCCTGGAAATCCAGATCGCCCAATCTCGGATTGCGGCGGGCACGCCGAGCGTGGCCCGCGAGGACCTTCAGCAGAGCCTCGCGCACTGGCGCAACCGGATCGGTGCCGAGCATCGGTTCGTCTTGCTCGCCGATCTGGCACTCGGCCGCGCCCTCACCGCGCTCGGCGACTTCGACGCTGCCGAGCCACTGCTCCACGCTGGCTTCGACCGCGCCATGGCTGCGGGCTGGCAACGCGATGCCGCGAGCTGCCTGGCGCTACTGCGCACGCTCCACGAGGCCATGGGCACCCCCGAACGATCGGAGCCTTTTGCCCGACGGCTCGAAGATTGGGATGCGGGGGAAGGCTAGCGAAGCAGGGTCGCCGAGCGCGATCACTCAGCCTTCGGATCCGCTGCCTCTTCGCGGCTGGCAGCTTCCAGGCAGGAGTCGAGGATCGCCTGGCGAGCCTTCGGGCTGAGGCACGGATCGTCGTCGCACAGGCAGCGGGTGGTATCGCCCAACGACCGAATCTGAGACGCATAGCTCCGGCAGTGGCGGCACATGAAGAGATGGAATCGAAGGCTCAAGCGGGTGAAAAAGCCGGCGCTGGCAAAGCGATCGGTGGCGATCCCTTCGGTGGTTTCTTTGCAGCTCATCATCGCGCGAAGCCTTTCGACTCGAGACACTCGCGCAGGCGATTGCGCGCGCGGAACAACAAAACCCCCACATTCGACTCGGTAACACCAAGGATGTCATGGATCTCGCGTGTGGTCAGACCCTCGACCTCGCGCAGCAGGAAGGCCATCCGCTGCTGGAGCGAGAACCCGCGCAGGCAGTCGCCGATCTCCTGTCGGATCTCGTGGCTGATCGCGCGTCCATCCGCCGCGGTGGGCGGCTGACTCCAGCCACCATCGACATCGAATCGTTCCTCGACCACGGTCTCGATGTCGTCCATCTGGCCGTCGCGGCTGAGATGGCGGCGCATCTCCGCGAGCTTTCGGAAGAGAATTCCGAACAGCCAGGTGCGCACGTGTGAGCGGCCCTCGAAGCGCGATGCGCCCTCGACGAACGTCACGAAGGTCGCCTGGCTCACGTCCTCGGCTTCCTGGCGGGAGAGACCCGCGCCCCGGGCGGCGCGAAAGATCTGATCTGCATAGCGCTCCACGACCGAGCGGATGGCTTCGGGATCGCGGGCACGAATCCGTGCATTGAGCCTGTTGTCTGAAGCCGGGACGTCCTCGCGCGGCATCGTCGGGCACCTCGTGGCGCGGCGCAGGATCGCGCGCGGCGCGCTGAAATGTTCTTCCCGAACGATACGGCATTTGTGATCGATCGGTTCGCCCTTCGCGATCGATTCTGCACCGTCTTCATCGCGTCCGCCGGTGATCCACAAAGAAGGGATGGTCGATTGGTTCCTGCGCGGTCGCCGATTGGGCCAGTGCACGCTCAATGCCATCTTGGTTCGGCTTCTTCGCCCGACCCCAACGAATGCGATACACGACGTTGAAGTGCTGCGAGCCGGTGCCGAAGTGGTTGTAATTCCAGGAGAACGAAATCCGCTCACGCAAGGTCAACCCTGCCTCCCAGGTGGGGCCCCATTCGCGAATGCGGGGCTCGAGGGCATCGAACGATGCGTGGCTGTAGCGTGCGCCGAGATCAAGGTCGATGCGGACGGCCGGATGCACCGGGAGCGACGCGCTCACCGTGGCGAACGCATGATCCTTGAAGCCGACCGCGCTCGCCACGTCCGCATGCAGGGTCAAGGCATAGCGCCGCAAGAGGGGCAAGGGCCGGCTCGCCGAGAGACGGACCGTCGGGTACAACCGGCTGCCGTCGACGTATTCGAGATGGACTTCGTCGTCACCGATCAATCGATGAATGGCGTTCTGCGCGCGCTCACCGAGCAGACCGCGTCCGACGTGAACCAGGCCGAGCTCGACGCGTGGCTGCCATCCGCCAACCGACTGGATGGCGCGACCGAGGTGAAGATAGGTTTCGTCGAAGCGAAGGCCGTTCTGGGCATCGGTGAAGATGTTCTCGCCGCCGGTCAGCAGGTAGCGGCCCAAGGTGTAGTCGACGGCGAACGTGCCGGTGTAGAGATCATCGTTCAGCTCGTTGGAAGCCAAAAAGTCGTTGGCAATCACGAGGCGAATGTCCGCGCGCGCGGGCGCCACGGCGGCCATGAAAGCGAGTAGCAGGGTCCCGAACAAAGCGCTGGCGCGTGACCAGCGAATCGAAAAGTAGGTGCTCATCAGTCTGCAATCTCCATCTTGGAAACGCGCCAACCGAGGCGTGTTTCGTCTTCTCGAGACGTGAGTGCAGATAGAAGACGTGTTCTTACACGTTGAAACGACTTTTCTGGCGGATCAGGTCGCAGCGGAGCGTTGCGAGCTCACCGAAGATCGGATGCAGATCCGCTTCGATGCCCCGCCGCAGTCGATCCACTGCTGCGCGCAAGGCGGTTTCGCCATCGAGGGAGATCGGCGGCCAGCGCAGGGTCAGCCGATTGATCCCATGCTGCAGCGCGGAGGCGGACACCACGACCTCGTGACGCTGCCAGGATGATTGACCGCTCCCCGCGTCAGATGCTGCGAGTCTCACGGTGGCCACGGGCGCGCCATTGATCTCCACGCCGAGGCGAGTAGCTGGTGTCTCCAGATGGGATCCTGCGCGATCCGAGGCAGCCCGATCGGGCGATGCTGTGGCGGGCGACACTGTAGCGGGTGACACTGTGGCGGGCGACACTGTAGTGGGCGACACTGTGCCGGGAGCGAGACCATTTTGCTTGGGCTGACGGGCGACGATCTCGAAACGCAGCGCCTCGGGCTGGTCCATGACGAAGACGAATCGGGTGGTCGGCCACGGCGTGCGCAAGAACGCTCGCCCGGTCTGCCCCGGGGAGGGCACCACATCCGGGAACAAACGTTCGAGCGGCCGCGCCAGGAAGTAGCCGTCGGCCAGCAGATCCATGGCGCCACAACGATCGCCGCAGCGATCAACGGCCAGCCGCAGCACGTGCTGCCGAACCCGCTGCGCCCGAGGGTCGGCGCGCGCCTCGAGCGTCGCCTCGATCGCTTCGATGACGTCGACATCGAGGTAGGGGTAGCGCCAGCCGTGCTGGAATCCGAGCGTGAGACCGGTTCCGAGCATGCGCTGCTGCGCGGCGGTCAAGACCGCAGGGCAGTGGCGCGCGGGGCCGGTCCTTGCTGCGACACGCGATGTTCGCGCGTCGACCAGATCGACCATGGTGTCGATCACATTCGGTGATGCCTCGATCGCCTGCTTCAAGAGCGTGCGCAGCAGTGGCCCCGGGTCGCGAACCGAGACCAGCCGATGCGCGCAGTGGATCGCGGCCCCCAAGCGTGCGGTCGCTTCCACCTCGGGTGAGACCCGGGCGACGAGCGCGGAGACGACTTCGGGCCTGGGCGATGATCCGTTCGTCCGCTCTTGCACCGTACAGCCGCGAACCGCATCTGCCACGGCCGCCATGGCCAGGCCCATGCCTTCGCTGCTCAGGTGGCAGTAGTCGAGGAACAGGCGGTTGCCGGGCAAGGCGTTCTCGGTGGCTTCGCCAAAGAGGCGCGGGAGGTCGACACACGTGAAGCCATGGTGCGCGGCCGCACGACGCATCAGCGCCTGCGCCATGGGCGATGCTTGTGGTGCGGCCAAGAAGGCCAACGTGGCGTAGTGACACGCCGCGATCTCCTGCCGGCAGGCCTCGCTGGCTGCGGCACGGTCCTCCCGGAGTCGGTGTGCCTCCGCCAGCAGGCGAAACGAGGTCGGACACAGGCCATCGTCGAGGGCGAGCATGGCTCGCGCAAGGCTCTCGAGCTCCTCGCCGGCGGCGGCGTCCGGGGTATCGGATTCCAGCGCGCGCGCCAGCATCAACTCGGCCTGCTCGTAGAGCTGGTGCCACTGCATGGTTGGGCCCAGCGTCGTCGGGCCCAACGTCGTCGGTCGCGCGGCGCCTTCTGTCGCTGGCAGCCAGGGCACGGGCTGGCAGGATTCCCAGTCGGCCTGGTTGACCTCGGGAACGACCATCACCACGGGAACCGAAGCGGCGTCTGCGATCCGCGCGACTCGCGCCAGGGCCTGAACGCCGCGCTCGAACACCGCACGCGCCGCCTTGCTCACCAGCTTCCAGAGGTCTGGGCGCCCCGGATCGTTCGCATCGCCTCCGAGGACCTCGGCGACATCGAGCCGCGCGCGCACGGAGGGCGCATAGGACGACCACTCCGGGCTTTCGAGCAGGGTCCAGTTGTTGCCCGCGAAGATGACGAGGGCATCCGGCGCGAGCTGCAACGAGGCTTCGAGGGTCGAGACCAGGGAATCGAGCCGCTCGTTCGTGCGCGCCAGATCGACGACTTCCCAGGCATTCGCTTCAGCGCTCGGCCCTGGCGTGCTGGCTGGCGACAGCCTGAGCGCGCGCGCGAGCAGCTTGGCCGGCGTCACGGTCGGTGCGTAGAGATAGCCTGCGGCAACCGACTCTCCGAAGAAGCACACGCGACGGGTACCCGCGGGCTTGGCTGCGCGAATGCGGCGCCGATCGGCATAGTGGTCGCCGAACGGCTTCGGAGCCGGGCGCTCGAAGACCCGGGCGTCGCTGGGCAGGTCCGGGGCGCCCTTGGGCCGCCAGATGCTGATCGGCCGTGGTGAGCGCGCTTGCGACTCTGACGCCGAGGCGGCTGACCGCGCTCTTGGTGGATCGAGCGCACCCGTCTGCTGGAGGCGGCGCGCGTCGGCAAGCCCCGACGGGTCCGCCAGGGCTCGCGCGACCGCATCACTAGAAGCACGGCGCGCGTCATCTCCGCCATCCCGTTCATCGGATGCGCTAGCGCCCGCGAGCAGCGCCGCAAGCGCATCCTCGAGGGCGCGCGTTTCGCGGGCCTTCACAGCCTGACCACCTGCCGTGGGGGTGTCTGGTGCATCGGTCATACGAACGTATAGAGATTGTGGTCGATCGCATTCCCCGCGGCGTCGGCCTCGGCTCGGTTGCTGCCCCAGGCCGGCAGGAGATCCGCCCACGACGCCGGCAGCTGGTCGCGGTCGAGCACGAAATCTTCGAGAACCAGCGCGTCCATGCCGCTCTCGGCAAACGTGAAGAGCGCGTCGATCGGGGAGCAGACGATTGGCTCGCCCGCCCGGTTGAAGGAGGTGTTGAGCAAGACCGGGCACCCGGTCTCGCGATCGAATGCCTCGAGCAACGCCGCCAGGCGTGGCGCCGCATCAGGATCTACCGTCTGCACGCGCGCCGAGCCATCGACGTGGGTGATCGCGGGCAGGGCCAGGGGCGACGCCACCTGACACGTCTCGAGCATGAAAGGCGAATCGGTGTCGAGATCGAAATGCTCGTGCAGACGCGCCCGCAGCACCATCGGCGCGAACGGTCGGAAAGACTCTCGGCGCTTGATGATCGCGTTGATCCGATCCCGCGCACCCGGGTCCCGCGGATCGGCGAGCAAGCTGCGAGCCCCCAATGCTCGGGGGCCGAGCTCCATGCCGCCCTGAAACCAACCGACGGCCTGGCGCGCCGCCAGTCGCTGCGCCACGGACCGCAGCAAGCCGCTCTGGTCGCCCCGGAAATCCTTTGACGGTAGACCCGTGTCGCGGAGGAGATCAGCAATCTCCTCCGAGGACCAGCGAGGCCCGAGGCGCAGATCCCGGAGCCGGCGACTGGCAGGTCGCTCCCCGGTGCGCGCACGGTGGGCCAGCGCGGCAGCGCCCAGGCACCCTCCGGCATCGCCGGCAGCGGGTTGGACGAAGACATTGGCGAACGGGCCTTCGCGGCGGATGCGGCCGTTCGCCACGCAATTGAGGGCCACACCGCCCGCCAGACACAGGTTGGCCACCGGCACGCGCTCGTGCAAGCGGACGACCAGGGCCAGCAAGACTTCTTCGAGCAGGGCTTGCACGCTTGCCGCCACATCCTGATGGAACGTAGTCAGTGCGCTTGCGGGCGCGCGCGGTGGGGCGCCGAGCAGGTCGCAGAGCGCATCGCTGAACATGCGGTCGCCGCGCACGAAGTCGAAGTAGCGCATGTCGAGCTCATAGCCCAGCGCGGTGCCGGATTCCATGCGAATCAGGGCACGCAAGGCATCGAGGAAACGTGGGTTTCCATAGGCCGCGAGCCCCATGATCCGGGCTTCGCCGTCGTTGACCGGAAAGCCCAGGTAGGCAGTGACGGCAGAGTAGAGCAAGCCGAGGGAGTGCGGAAACGACACCCGCTCGACCATCTCGATGCCATCTGTCGAGCCGCGGCCCAATGCCGTCGTGGTCCAGGTACCGACGCCGTCGACCGTGAGCAGTGCGGCTTCCGAGAAGCCGGAGAAGTCGAAAGCGCTCGCGGCGTGCGACTGGTGGTGACCGAAGAACAGGATGGGACCGTCGAAGCCGAGGCGCTCGCGAATCATCCGCTCGGGCAAGCCTGGATCCAGCCAGCCCAACTCGACAGGTGCCGCTTCGCGTGCTCCCGCCCAAAGCTGTCGCGAGAGCTTGCGCACCGGCTGCTCGTAGTAGCCGACCGCGTCGATCTCGTGGGGGCCGATGCCGCCCGCTTCGAGGCAAAAGCGAAATGCTTCGACGGGCAGCCGAGCCTCGTGCTTTCTGCGGGTGAAGCGCTCTTCCTGCGCCGCGGCAAGCAGACGGCCATCGCGCAGCAAGCAACATGCAGCGTCGTGGTAAAAGGCCGAGATCCCGATGATGTCGCGTGCCACACGCCTGCTCCATTTTCGTTTCGCCTGGGTGCGCCGGATGCCCGGCGCGGCAGGTGCACAGCGGCTTGCCAGGGTATCAAAGGAGACTCAGAAATCGCGGCGCAGCACGATCGACACGTGGGTGTTGTCGGGAAGGCGAGCCAGGAAGCTGCTGCCTCCTCTCGGTACATCGGCAACCTGGAAGGACGCGACCATTTTGAGCGCGCGGTGGAGCTTTCGCAGCTGGCGAGCATACGAGATCTCGAGAAGCGACTCGTCCTGCTCGAGATCGACGACGCCGCGCAGCTCGACCGATTGTCGCGCGAAGTCATTGCGCCGCCAGGCGAGGCGAAAGATCAGGTCGCTCCCGAATGGCCGTGCCCGGCGTGCTGAGCCGCTCGACGCGAGCTCACCTGCGATCTCGACGGTCAACGCCAGCTCGTCTCGTTCGCGGAAAACGTCGTACAGCGTACGATCCGCGCCGACCACGAAGGCAACATGGTCTTCCGGCGGTGCAACCGGCGCGTCCTCGAAGGCGAAGTGATGACGGTAGGCCAATTCCAACTTCAATGTCAGGCTGGCGAGAACGGACCCCGCGACATCGGCGTTGGGCACGACACGCGCGCCGAAGCCGATGCTGCTGAGGCCGTGGTAGGCCGGGCGCAGCACGGCATCGGTGTCTTCGGTGAGCCCCGGCGTGCGGTCTGGACCGTGGGCCACCAGCGCCTGCACGTCGGCGTCCGCCCACGCCGAGCTCCACGTGCTCTCGACACGCACGGCCACGAACAGGCGATCGTTGCCGCGCGGGTCGAAGCCGCCATCCTCGTCGAAGCGGCCACCAGGCACCACGGGCGCCAGGCGGAGTCCTTCCGGCGCCCAGCGGGCACGGCGGAAGACCGGGATCAGGTAGAGCGAAAGGGTCGGCTCACCGAAGACGCGATTCGCGGGCAAAAAGCGGCGGTATCGAACCCCGACCTCGCCGAGCCGCGGCGGGTCGAGCAGGTCGATGCCGAGATCGCGGCGGTTCAACAGATCGATCGGATTGTAGGTGTCTGCGATCGCCCAGCTCTCGACCATCTGGCCCAGGCGAACGTCGCCTTGGGAGAGGCCGATCGTGATGTACGCCTCGTAGGGCTCGATCCGCCACAGGTCCGTTCGTGCGAGATCGATCAAGATTCTCGGACGGGCGTAGGCGCGGACACGCCGATTGAGCCTCAGGCTGAGCTCCACCTCGGCCTCGAGCAGGGCGCCTTCATTGGCCAGCCCGCGATCTCGGTGGGCCGTGAAGTTTCGCGCCTCCAGCGCGACGAACCCTCGGAGCAGGCGGAAGCGGCCTTCGTCGTTCGCCAACGGATCGAATGCGTCGAGTGACGCAGCGGTCGCTGCCGACGGCAGGCACACGGCGAGGACGAGCAGGGCACCTACCGCCCGGGCCGAGGATCGCGGCGGGGCCCCGGGGCGGCAGGAGAGGCTCATGGCTGCAACGAGCGAGCCGTGAACAGGTCTTCGGTGAGCGGCCGCAGGTTCCGCCCGGAACGCGGGTCCGTCGAGTGCGCGAGGTCGAGACGCTGGTCGGTCAGCTCGATCACCGTTCGCTTGCCGGTCTGGTGATTGACCATCTCGATCTCTCTGGCTCGCCAGAAGCGACCATGGAACTGCTCCCAGTCCCGTGAAAGCCGCGTCTTGAGCAGCCGGCCGGAGGGATCGAAATACTCGACACGCTCCTGGCGCCAGGCCTGACGATGAATCGACACCACCAGCCGCGAGTATCCGGTGTCGTCATAGGTCGGAACGGCCTCCAGACGGTAGACGGGAGTCGCCCCCGAATCGTGTTCGTCGTGGGCCTCCTCGAGAAAGCGCCAGTCATACTCGCGCGCATCGAGGCTGCCGAGATCCTCATAGGTGAACTCCGTGCCTTGAAAGCTCGCGGTGTTGTTGGCCCCGGAGATCCTGCGCACCCGCTTGCTCGCCGGAAGATAGAGCCAGCTGTCGTCCGCCGTACCGGGGCGCTCGAAGGTGAGGGCAGCCACACCCTTGATCTCGGCGGGTTCGGCGAAGCGGATGATGATCTTGTCGCCCTCCTCGGCCCGTTCGAAGACGAATCGATCGAACGCCCGGCGGACGGAGTCGCCATCCGCATCGAACAGGGTCATGGTTCCGCGTGCGCGCTCGTCGACCCATCCACGGTCGCAGCGATCTTGGTGCAGTGCGATCTGGCGGCCATAGCGGGCGGGGTCGTCTCGCTCGAAGTCCGGCAGTGGCAGGGGCTCTGCGGCTGACGCCGAGGCGCTGAGTACCAGCGCGGTGATCAGGTGAGCACCGAGAAGTGCTGCGCGGAGCGAAGACGGTGCGGAGCGCCCGGTGGCGTCGGCGGCGATCATGGGTTTCCTCCCGAGGGCATGGCCGGTGCATGGGCCATCGGCGTTGGTGATGGTGCCGTGACCACGCGCTGACGATGCGCGCGCCACGTCTCGAGGTAGCTGAGGACTGCGGGCGTCAAGAACAGATCGAACAGCCAGGCGAGTCCGATCATCGCGGCGGCCAGGCTGCCGAGAAGTTGGTTGGGCACGAATGAGCCGAGCAGCATGGTGCCGAAGCCGAGAATCAGCACGATCGTGGTGACCGTGATCGGTGTTCCGACCTGTCGCAGTGCCTCGGCAATGGCCTGGCTGCCGACCTTGCCGGATCGCTGTGCCGCGACGTACTTGGCCAACAGGTGGATCGTGTCGTCGACACAGACGCCCAGTGCGATCGACGCCACGAACGCCGCCGGTGCACTGAGGGGGATCTCGAGCAGACCGAATGCGCTGAGTGGCAGGAGGATGGGCAGCGTGTTGGGCAACAAGCTGATCATCGCCAGCGACGCGGAGCGGAACACCAGGCCGATCAGCACGCTGATGACCGCGAGCGCCACGGCCATGGACTTGAGGAATTCGGTGGCCACCATGTCGGCAGTCATCGCCTGCAGCATGGTGCGCCCTGTAACGGTCACCTCGGCTTGCGCGGCGAGGCGGGGAAACTCCGTGTCGAGAATCTCGGCGATGCGGTCGCGGACGGCCAGGTGGCTTCGCGAAGGCGCGAGCCCGAGCCGCCCCTGCATGCGGATCTGCGAACGATCGGCGCTGAGCTGGGTCGACAGGCTCTCGCCCGGCCGGGCACCGTTTTCGTATTGCAGGTAGTACTGCGCCACCAACGTTTCACCGCTTTGGGCGGGCACATAGAGCAGGCTGTCGGTCATCGGATCACGCACCACGCGCGGCGCGAGCGCGGTCGACGCCACGTCAGCATCGCCGGGCACGCGGTAGAAAGCGGCGCTGCCACCGTTCTGCACCTGGTGCATCTTGCGCAGAATGTCGAGCGGCGAGATCAAGTCGCTGATCAGATGCAGCGGCGACGTGGGTCGCGCCATATCCTCGCGAAGCCTCGCTTCGAAGCGGTCCAGCTCACCGAGGACCTGGGGTGACACGCCGATTCGCTGTGCCGCCGCCCGTGCCGCCGCGATCTCGCGTTGCGCCAGCTCTGCTTGCTCGGCAGGGCCCAGCGGCGCCATGTCTGCATGCCCCTGCTCGCTGGCCACGCGTCTCGTGCGCAGCGCCTCGAGGCGGCTCAGGGCTCCGTCATCCAAGGCCGAGTCGGCCGGCGGCAGGTTCTCAAACGCCCCGAAGACGATCTCGAGATCGCCGCCACCAGCCAGGTGTCGCTCCATCCAGTCGAAGTCCGCCATCACCGGGTCCTCGCGAGGGAAGAAGCGCCGGGTGTCGCTGTCGATCTCGACCCGAGCAACGCCGATGCAGGCTGCAACCACCAGGACGAGCGCAATGCCGACGATCCCTGCACGGCGACGAACGATGAGCTCGGCGAGGCGTCGGGATCGGTCGGCGCTCAGGGCCAGCGGCGCATGAGGAACCGCCCCGCGCCTGGAACCCACGGGCAGCAACGACAGGACAGCAGGCACCAAGGTCATCGAGAGAACGTAGGCGACGAGGGTGCCGAAGGCAGCGCTCGTGCCCAACATGGCGATCGGCCGTACGCTGCTCAGCGTCAGGGCGCAGAAGCCAACGGCCGTGGTGATGGAGGTGAGCAGAACCGGGACAGCGTTCTGCCGAACAACGGCTTCGATCAGCGCCCTGCGACTGGTCGCATGGGGCCGCTGAGTCACCCAAGCCGACACCAGGTGTACTGCGTCGGCGATGCCGACAGCGGTCAGCAGATTGGGCGTCATCATGGTCATGTTGTTGAGCAAGTCGCCCTTGGCAAAGCCAAAGCCGATAGTCGCCAAGATGGCCCCGACGGCGACCGTCAAGGAGACAGCCGCACCGACGATGCTGCGCGTGAGGAAGGCCAGGCAGACGGCGATGATCAGAAACATCAACGGCATCAAGCCGCCGTCGGCCATGCCGACCTGCTCGAAGTTGCGCTCGATCAGTGGCTGGCCACCAAGGTGAAAGCGAAAACTCGAGCGGGGCTCGGGTACGAAGCCCGCCGGGGCGTCGACCGGGGCCGATGGGTCGCGCACATCGACATAGGTTCCATCGCCCTGGTCCTCGAGCTCGAGGACTTTCCGCACGGCAGCGCCATCGGGCCCGACCATGAAGGTGGTGCGCGGGTCTTCGAGCGCCAAGCGCATCCGGCGGCGCGCTTCGGGATCCTCTTGGCCTTCCATCCAATGAACCAGGTCGGCGCGGTCGGCCGACGGCACCACCAAGCCGGCTTCCTGTCTGAGAAAGTGCTCGATACCGCGTAGCGCGGCCCGCTGGTAGCTTGTCGAGTAGGCAGCGGCGGCGGCGCCTTCGAGGTCCGCGGCCCGCGCGTTCCGACGCAAGATCTGAACCTGGATCGCCGTCGTCGTGCCGGTTTCGTCGACCACCGTGCCGACCAGGGAGGGTTCACCGATGTGGTCAGCAAAGTTCGCCTCGGGACCGAGCACGTCTCGCACACGTGCTCTTCCCACCCGCTTCGACGCTGCTTCGGCCCCGAGCACCGCGACCATGCGCTCGATGAGCTGGTCGTCTGACAGTTGCTGTGGGTCACCCACCACGAAATCGCCGACCACGAGACGATGGGCGGCGTCTTCGGCCGCAGCCAGATCGTCGGGCTTGCCGGCTCGGATCCACGGACTGTAGGTCAGACTTCGAACGTGACGCACGCCCGGGATGGTCAGGAACTGTTCTGTCAGGCGGGCAATGGTCGCCAGCGCGCTGCGGTCGAACACACCCAACGGGCTCTCGGCGGCGGAAAACGACACCGCCACGAAGTCCTCGGCGACGAAACGATCTTCGATCTCGTAGTAGGTGCTCGTCGCGTCGTCGGCAAGACCCGAGAACCATACGTCCAGACTCGGATCGAAGATCAGGGGTGGTTCGGCAGGCGTTCGACCCGCGAGGTCGCCGAGGCTACGGACCGAGTGGTTGAAGGCGCCTACTTGGCGCGTGCCGGCCATGAAGACGCCCACAATGGTGAGCAGGCTGGCAACCGCCAACGGCCAGCGCCA
Organism: uncultured bacterium; assembly: GCA_937948815.1. GTDB lineage: Bacteria > Acidobacteriota > Thermoanaerobaculia > Multivoradales > J023 > J023. Next base: position 47,649 of record CALFAM010000058.1, on the reverse strand, counting down.
ACGGTAGATCAAGGCAGCAAAACGTGCCGCGGGAGCGGCTTGGCTAGTCATTCAGAGCCCCTTGCATGAGGTGTCGCGATCGGGCGCCACCAACAAACAACCATCTGGTTGTGATTTCAGGTAAAAGAAGAGGCAACCTCTTCGCGGCCGATCTACGAGGTTGCCCGGTTGACGTGCGGTTAGGGGTTGTTCGCCGATGCACGCAGGTAGGCGGCGAGACAGACCATCGAGCTGGTCCAGCCGCGGCCGTGGTCGTCGCGCGCCTGCTGGCTCGGGTTGCGTTCATGCACCAACACCATCTCGGTTGCCGCCCCCCGGTCGAGGAAGTCGACGGTGACCAGCATTTCGCCACCAGGGCCGAGATTTTCCTCGGCCTCACGACCGTCTTCGTATTCCCACGAGAACGTAAACGACAAGCGCGCTGGGCGATCCACCTCCTGATAGGTGCCGCACATGGTCGCGCCGGTGGCGTCACCGCTCAGCGGCTGCATGCGGAACCGAAAGCACCCTCCGGGACGGACGTCCATGTGCACTTCGGGAGCGCAATAGTCCTCAGGGCCCCACCAGGCACGGATGGCATCCGCCTGCGTGAAAGCATCGAAAACCTGCTCGCGCGTGGCAGCGAATGTTCGCGAAATGCGCAGCGTCGCAGCGTCGGGGGTGCTGGAAGCGAGCGCCTCAGGCCGCTCAAGAAGCTTCACCATCTTGGTTCTCCGCTTGGGTGTTCAAGTAGGTTTCCAGGCGATCGAGCTTGGCGGCCCAGAAGGACTTGTAGTGGGCGATCCAATCGGCTGCCGACTCCAGCGGGGCAGCATCGAGCTCACAACGGCTGATCCGTCCTTCTCGCCGCTTACGCACCAGCCCCGCTCGATCCAGCACCGCAACGTGCTTCGAGATTGCCTGCTGCGAGACATCGAAAGGCTTGGTGAGCTCGGCGATCGACGCCGGACCCTCCGTCAGGCGCGCGAGGATTGCCCTCCGGGTTGGATCGGCGAGGGCGGCAAACGTGGCGTCGAGTTGAATCATCACAACCATATGGTTGTGGATTTCTTATCCCTTGTCAAGTCCGATGGTCGAAGAGCCGCTCGTTGATTCGTCATCTCTCTCCAAGGCACCCCGAGCTTGCGTTGGCGGCAAGGGTGTCCGACAATCGTCCCCAGTGCTCTGATCACGGAAGCAGGAGGAAGACCATGAAACGAATCTCGATACTGACCATGCTCGTGACCCTGGCGGCCAGCATCTCCGCGCAGGATGCCGCAACGGACGACTGCCTGCCGACCCCGTACACTGCCGAGCAGATTCGCGATTCCTGGCCGCTTGGCATGCAGGTGGTGACGCGTTACACCACGCCCGGGGGGGTCAACTCATCACGAACGGTCGTGACGGCGTGGTCGCCGGAGAAGGTCTCGATGACCGATCAAGGGGTCGACAAACGGGGCGGGGCCGTCGGTGAGGTCAGAGCGTTCGATGCCACCTGGGAGGAGCTTCGGGACCACGCGCGTTTTCTGATCGCCACGTCGTCTCGAGAGCGCACGACCCGTGAGACGCCGCTGGGCGAGCTCGACGGCTGGCAATACCGGGTGGAGGAGGAAGACGGCGGTGTTTCGGAGTTCTTCTTTCCGGACCGCTTCCCCGGCGCACCCGTGGTCTACAGCAAGACCAAGGATGGCGTGCAGGTCTTCCTCTCCGAAGTCATCTCGCGCGAGCTTCCGACCAGCAACCAGTAGCGGTTCACGTGATCGCCCGGCGGGAGCGGCCGAGCCACACGACACCCACCAAGGCGATCAAGCTCACCACGAGGCCGGCATAGAACGGCCGCCGATCTACCCAGATGCGCACCCGGTGAAAGCCGGCCGGCACCTCGACGGCCATGCGCGCAAGGTTCGCGCTCACGACGCGGGCGGGCGCACCGTCGACCGACGCCCGGTAGATCGGCAACCAAGCCCGCTGCACCACCAAGACGGTACCTTCCTCGCTGTCGACATCTGCCACCACGCGCTCGGCCTCATCGAGCACCAGGTCCAGGCGGCCAGGCCGGCGGACCGTGGGCGCGCGGTCGCCAACCAGGACCGTCTCTTTTCGCGCGTCGAACGAGGGCTCGCGCAGCACGTCGAGAATGGCGTTGGCGTCGGCCCCGTAGTGGACCTTCTCGGCCAGCGCCACCTGCGGCGCGGTATGCCCGAGCTTGTACACCCACGTCGGTTGGCCCGCGACCTCGGTGCGGGTGTGCAAACCGGTCCGCTCGGCAGCGGGCGGGTCGAGCGGACGGTCGAGAATCAGGGTGGCGACACCGAAGGCTTCGAGCAGGCGTAGCCGGTCGAGATCACCGAGGCCGTGCACAGCCTGCTCCATGCCGATCGACCACAGGGTATCGAGCCCTTCGGGCGAGGAGTCGAAGGCGTAGCGGCGCCCCCAGCCGACGCCGGCCTGCGGTGCGAGGGATGCGAACCGCCGCCGCTCCTCCCACACCGTACGGGCATCCGGATCGTTGACCCGCGCCCGCGGCGGCGGCCCGAAGAGGTTGCCCGTGCGGCCGTGCACGACCCACGGCTCCTCGGGAACGAAGCGCAGGAGAGCCGGCTTCTGCTGGTAGAACGCCGAGGCGTCGCGGTCGAGCAGCGGTGCCAAGAAGAAGAGCTGCGAGCCAGCGTGGAGCACGAGCACGCCAGCGCCGACGGCGGCTGGCCAGCGCCGGCCGAAGAAGATTCCAAGGACGACGCTGCCGAGAAGCAAGACGATCAGGAAGGCGACAGCGGTCCAGCGCGCTTGCTCGGCTGCGAGCGCGGCGCCGCGCAGCCGGTCGGGCGAGAGGCCCTCGAGCCACCGCGCCACCGGCGCCGGGCTCCGCACGAGAAGCTGCCAAACCATGAGGTAACCGAAGGTCACGCTGCCGAGCGCGATCAAGAGCCGTTGCCGCCCCGCCCGTGAACGAAGTCGGTCGAATCCCATACCCGCGAGCAGCGACGCCCCCACGGCTCCCCAGAGCCATGCCTTGATCGGGTAGCGCAAGCCCCCGCTGCCCACCGTATCGACCAGCCAACGGATCACCGGGTTGAACGCGCCGAGGGCCACGAAGGTTGCGGCGACAACCGCCCCCCAAGCCCACCAGCCCGCACGGGTCCGCGGACGACCGGCGGCGAGCACCAGCGCGAGCGCGAGCGCGCCGGGGAAGAGTGACAGGTAGAACGGCTCGTTGTTGCCGAAAAATGCCTGGCCCCAGAACTGGCGATCGGGTCGACCGAAGAAGAGTGGCAACACCCATTCGGTGCTTGCGCGCGGGTCGAGGCTCTGCGCGAGAATCGCGCGGGACGACGCTTCCCGTGCACCGCGAAACGACGTACCCGTGATCCGTCCGAGCTCGATCAGCTGCGGTGCCGCCAACAGAACACCGAGCACCGCGGCCGTGCCGAGGGTCAGCCAACGGCCGCGGGGGGACGGCGCGAGGTGCCTTCGCTTGGGGCGCCAGCCGAAGACCACGGCGGCGCTGGCTGCCAGCACCACCGCCAGCGCCGCAGTCGGGGGATCGCCTCCCAGCAGCAGCAGCGCCACGAAGACCGCGGCAACCGCTGCCGCCCGACGCGGTTGCCGGCGACGAAACACGCAAATGGTCGCGGCGACGAGCGCCGGCGCCAGGGCCAGCGCGGCGACACTGTTGTAGAGATTGAAGTGGGAAAGCGCGAATCCACTGGTCGCGTAGATGGTGCCTGCCGCCCATGCGGCCGGCCGGCGCAGACCACAAACCCGCGCGAGTGCGAACATGGCGAATGGCGCCAGCAACCAGTGCAGCCAAATATGCGCACCGAGCGCCCATCGAGGCGGCGCCAGGGCGTAGAGAACGTTGTCCGGGTAGAGCGGAACCGTATTGGGGTTGCCGACCAGCGGCTGGCCGTCGCGAAACGGGTCGACCAGGGGCAGGCTTCCAGCGCGAAGCAGCGACGCCTGCGCCAGCTTCGCCTGGGTGTGGGCGTTGGCGATGTCCCGTAGGTAGAGCGTGTCGCGACCCGTGATCAGCGACCAGACCGACAGGAGCATCACGAATAGGACCGGCGTGACGTAGACGAACAGGAAGCGGCGTTTCATGTCTGGATTCGCAAGCACAGGATCTCGAGGCCGGTGAGCCCCTATACTACGCGCCCATGCTGTTCGCTTTCGTTCGAGCTCTCCGACCCGTCCAGTGGGTGAAGAATGTCTTCGTGCTCGCGCCGCTGGTCTTTGCCCAACGGCTGGGTGACCCGGACGCCATTCTGCGCACCGCCATCGCGTTCGCCGTCTTCTGTGCGGCGGCCAGCGCGGTCTACTTGTGGAACGATCTGCGCGATCGCGAGGAAGATCGACATCACCCCGTCAAGCGCAACCGCCCGATCGCGTCCGGCGCCTTGCCAGTCGGCGCGGCCATGACCGGAGCCGTGGTGCTGGCGGCTGGCAGCCTCGCCGTCGCTTGGTTTCTGGGATCCGCGGTGGTCACTTTGGTGGCGCTCTACCTCGGGATCAACCTCCTCTACGCAGGCGGTCTCAAGCACGTCGTCGTGCTCGACGTGATGATGGTGGCGAGCGGCTACGTGATCCGTGTCCAGGCCGGCGCCGACGCCATTCCGGTGAGCGTGTCGCGCTGGCTGATTCTCTGCACCATTTTCCTGGCACTGTTCCTCATCCTGTCCAAGCGGCGCCACGAGCTCCTGCTGCTCCAGGACGATGCCGGTGACCATCGCGCGGTACTCTCCAACTACAGCTCCAGCTTTCTCGAACAGATGATGAGCGTGGTGACCGCCTCGACCGTGGTTAGCTACGCGCTCTACGTGGTGGACGACGACACCGTGGCCCGCTTCGGCTCCGACCAACTCGTCTGGACCGTGCCACTCGTCCTCTTCGGCATCTTCCGCTACCTCTATCTCGTCTACCAGGTACGGGACGCGCGCAACCCCACCGAGACCGTGGTCACCGATCTCCAATCCGTGATCAACATCCTGCTGTGGGGTGCGGTCGTCGTCTGGCTCACCACGCGCTAGCGACCGTTCGGCGCGCGCCGGCTCTACTCCCCGTCGCCTGCGCCTCAGCGCGAACGACCCGAAGACAAGGCGCGACGGATGGCGGCGGCTTCGCGCGCAACGTCCCGCGCGAGGGGACCGCTCAGGCCGGCCAGTCGCTCGGGCACTGGGCGATCGAGCGCGGCCTCGAGCGGCTCGATGAGCCCCTGGGCTTCGCGCAGGTAGCCGAAGGCGTGCAGCACCCGGGCGGTGAGGAGGTGGCGCTCAGGCGTCGGTTCAGCAGCCAGCCAGGCGCGGAAGAGATCGGCGATCTCGGGATCGCGGTCGATCGGATCTACGGACCGGGCATGCTCACGGAGGTAGAGGCTGGCCCCCTCGTCGAGCCGACCGAGGGCCCCGAGAGTCGCTGCCAGCTCGACCTGCGCCACCCGCAAAGTGGGCGCCGCACGGGCGATCCAGGCGAGGTGCTCGAGGGCTTGCTCTGGCTTGCCGAGGTCGAGGAAAGACTGGCCGAGCAGCAGCTCGACGTCGGCACGGCTCCAAAAGGCAACGAGCTCTTTCTTGGCCGCCTCGTCGCCCCACTGGGCGACCCGCAGGGCGAGGGCATAGGGGTCGCCTGGGGTGCGCGCCAAGGCTTCGTCTACATGGCGCGCGGCCGCCGCGGTATCGCCGGCGAGAGCGGCCAGCCAGGCACGATGGGTGGCGAGGTCGGTGGACATCACCGAACGGTAGGGATGGAAGTCTTCCGCCTCCAGCTCGGCGAGTGTGGCTTCGGCATCCGCCAGGCGGCCGGCAGCGCGCTCGGCTATGGTCCGGTCGAAGCGGCCGGACGCGCTGAGGTCATTGCGCGCGATCACCGCGCGAAGGATCTGCTCGTCCACCGAGACTACTTCGTTGGGCAAGAACGCCGCACGCTGGCGCGGCACGCGATTGGGTTGCGCCGCCAGCCAGGCCGCGGCGGCTTCGTGATGCCAGGCGGGTGGCTCGCGGAGGATCGCCTCCTGAAGCTCACGCACCCGTGCCTCGGCCTCGTAGCGACGGCTTCGCTGGTGCGCGAGCTCACCGAGCACGGGATGGGGTAGCACCAGGCACAAGCCGAGCAAGAAAACCAGCAGACCCAGGAGCCGGCGTTCCGGTTGTCCCAGGCGCTCCAATGCGACCACCGCGAAGTAGAGCGCCGCTGGCAGCAGCACGATCCGTTGGCGGGCGGAGACATAGAAGACCAGCATGGTGGCCAGCTGACTGGCGACCAGCGCATAGAGCAACAAGGCCTGACGCCATCGCGGTGCCTCGATCAACAGACCGACCAAGGCCAACGCGCCCACCACGGCGAAAGGCACGCTCGGCAGCAGGCCGAGCTCGCGCTCGATGAACCAGGCGGCGGCAACGTCATGAAGGCGGGCGTTGTGGAACGCGAGCGTGAGCTTGCCCACTTCGAGCCGCAGCCAGCGCAGTGGCTCGGCACGGATGAAGGCCAGGGCTCGATCGCGCCAGTAGCCATTGACCTCGGCCACGGACAAGGGCTCGCCGACCGAAGCGCGGGCGATGTCGCGGTAGTACTGGTGGGCGCGATCCGGCTCACGACCCGGCGACGGCTGCTGGGCCAGCAACGATACGACCGGCGGGTAGACCGCGCTGGTGCCGAACGAGAGGGGGTTGTTTCCCTCGAAAAAGACCGTGCCAGGATTCATCGCCGGCGCCAGCGGATCGCCGGTCGCCTGCGCGCTGCGCATCAGCAGCAGACCGACCGCGAGCGCAATCGGCAAGACAAACCAGGCACTGCGCACGATCACCCCGCGCCAAGCGCTCGCACCACCGGAAGCCGGCACAGCGCCTCGGGTCGATGCCTTTCGAGCCGCCTGGGCCAGAAAGTAGGCGACGGGTACCAGTGCCAGCACCGGCAGAAGATTGGGTCGAGTCGCCAACGCCAGGGCACCCGCCACGCCGGCCATGAGTGTGTTCCAGCGCCCGGGGTGCGCAACAAGCGCGAGAAAGAGCAGCACCAAGAACAGCAGCACGATCTCGGGCTCGAGGATGGATTGGTGGACGAGCAGGTTGCGGTTGAGCAACAAGCCCGCTGCGCCCACCAGCGCCAGCCGGACGCTGACCCGTCGCCGCAGGATCACGAAGAGCAGGGCGATCGAGGCCGCCGCAAGCACCGTCTGCAGCACCGAAATGGTGAACTTGGGTGCCGGCAAGAAGCGCGTCGCCGCCACGTGCAAGCCGAGATAGAGCGGGCTGAAGTCGATGATGCGCTCGCGCGCCAAGCTGCCGTCGAGCACCATCTCGGCGGCAACCGGGTACTTCGAGAAACTCAGGCCTGCCGCGCGGATCTTCGACCCGATCGCCACCAGGACGACCAGGGCGACCACCGCAACGGCTGCGGTCATCTGCCACGTGGGTGCGGACCGCTCCTTCTCGCTCACGAAGCGTCCGGAGCCTGATCTGCCGGACCGGCGTCGGTCGGCTCACCCTGGGTTGGGCCGTTGTCGGGGAGCTCACTGTCGGGGAGCTCTGGCACGGGCGGCGGCCGGTGTTTGTAGATGCGCAGCACCGGCACCTCGTCGAGATCCCAGGTCACCAGCGGCGACCGTTCGCGCAGCGAGAAGATCATCAGCGGATTGAGCCAGTCTCGCCGGTCGACGAACATCACGTAGACCGGACGCTTGCGGGCCAGATCGTCGAGCGCGGCCTGTCGCCGGGGATCGATCTGCGGAGAAAACGGCGTCGTCAAGGGCACCACCGTGATGTCGCGCCGCAGCCGCTCCGGTGCAACCAGGCGCACCGCATGCTCGATCACCGGCACGGCGAGAAAGGCGCCCGGCGGGGCATTCTCGTTCATCCACTCGATGCCCAGCCGGTAGCTCGTGCCCCAGTAGTCACCGGCCTGCGGCAACCCATGAGCGTACGCCCCTGCCAACCCGCCCGCCAGACGGTTCCAGTAGGCGAGCTCGAAGGGGTGGGTGCGAAGCAGGCCGGTCACGGGCGGCAGCAGCAGCAGTGCGGCCAGCAAGGCGCCGAGCAAGGAGGGGCGGAGGGAGTGCAGGCGCGGGCCGAGGAACCGCGTCACCCCGTCGACCAGGAATGCGACACCGAGCCCGGCCAGGGCCGCCAGCGCCGGGAAGATTTCCAGGAAATGACGGACGCCGTCGTAGTTCACCGCCGAGGGCACCAGATACCGCGCCATGACTGCCGGGATCCAGACCAACAGGAGGATCGCGGCACGGTTGCCGCGGCGGGCGCGAAGCCCGGCCGCCACCACGCCGATCGCGGCCAGCACCAAGATCAGCACCGGTGTGGTCAGGACGATGGCTTCGATGACCGGCGCCATGCTCTCCTCACGCGTCGTGGCGCGCCGGAAGAGCACGAAGGCCAGGTTCTTGCCCAGGCGGCCGATCGGGTCGGCCCAAAGGTACGGCCAGAGCGCGACCATGACCAGCGGTCCGACCGCGCCGGCGCCCGCGAAAGCGAGCACCAGGTCGCGGCGGCGTTGCTGCCAAACAGCCGGTAGCTGGCCGCGAAGCAGGTCGATGGCCACCACCGCGGCCGGAATCATCGGCAGGAACAGACCGTTCGCCTTGGTGGCAAGCGACACCCCCCATAGCGCCCCAGCCCCCACCAGGCCGCGTACCGAACCGCGCTCGTAGGCGACCAAGAACGCCAGCAGCGCGAGGGTGTAGACGACCATCAGGGGGAAGTCTTTGATGTTCGCCATCATGTGTGCGAAGACGCGTGGCGAGGCAAACAACAAGACCACGGCACTGACGGCAACCAGCGGGCCGAAGCGGCGTCGCAGGAAGGGTAGAAAGAACACGATCAGCAGGGAACCGAGCAAGACGTTCGACGCATGGAAGCCGTCAAAGTAGTCGACCATGCCGCCAAGCCGACTGAACACCTGAGACGCGAAGGCCCCCAAGGTTCCACCGACCGGATAGTGCTCCCAAGGCCGGGTACGGAACGGCGAGGCGCGCAGGTCCGGGCGGTGCCCTTCCGGATAGGGGTCGGCTTCGAAGTCGAGGTAGCGCGCGTCGAAGCTGGTCCAATACGAGGCGTACCGCTGCCCGAAGAAGAAGTCGCCGAGCGCCTCGTCCCAGGTCACGTTGTAGTTGCTGAGCGCAGGGAAGGCGTACGACCAAAGAGCCAGGACGGCGAGGCAGGGTAGTAGCCACCCGAGGCGCGCGAGGTCGAGGCTTGGTGCGGATTGCTCGGCCGGCTGCTTGGCTGTTCGAGGCGCTGCTTCACTCATCGACGATCAAGTCTCCCGGAGGGCAAAGAGCCGAAACTGGGCATCGGCGTAAACAGGCGTGGCGCGGTTGCCGTCGGCCAAGAGCCGGGCCAGGGACCGGGGCCACGGAATGGGTGTCGGCCGGGTGCTCAACAGGACATGGGTGATGCCCTCGGCTGCCAGCCGTTTTTCGATCGCATCGACATCGTCCCCCGTGTCCCGCAGCCAGTCGGCGAGCTGGGAGGCCTCGAAGAAGCTATCGGCAAGGTAGGGGCGCTGGCAGAAGAAGCCGTGATTGGTCCCCATCATCAGCAAGCGAGCATGGGGCGCCAGTGCCTCGATCTGCTGGTAGATCGGCGGCGCCGCGCGGGCGTAGAGGGCTTCCGCGGACTGCTGCTGATAGAGCGGCCAACGGCGCAAGCCCGCGCCGAGGACCGTACCGTGAGCCGCCAGCGCGGCGAGCAGGGTCGCCGCAGCCAGGGAGCCGGCGACCAGCGGACGCAGGCTGCCGTGCCACCGCGGCGCGCGGAACAGCCGTTCGATCACCACCGCGAAACCCACGCCGGTTGCCAGCGCGACCAACGGCAAGAGGGGTACGAGAAATCGAATCTGCTGCGAGCTGAACGCCCAGAGGACGAAGCATCCTGCTGCGACCGCGAGGGCCCGGCGGGCCAGGGGAGACCGCCACGCGCCGATGGCTGACAGCGGCAGAGCGATCAGCCACAGCGGCGTCAGTCGGCCGTCGAATTGGTCGTAACCGGGCCCGCCGGCGAGCACCACGCGAAGCGGCAGCAGCGCGTAGTCGACCAGGCTGCGCCCCATTCCAATGCTCTGCTGCCAGGCTGCGAACTGCTCACCGATCGTTTCGCTCCACCACGGCCCACCCAGATGCTGCCAGGCGATGGGATAGACCGGGTTGCCCGTGAACCACCACGCCTTGGCCAGCCACGGTAGCCAGAGGGCGAGCACGGGAACGCCGAAGCACAGGGCGAATCGGGGTACCGACACACGAGCCGGGTCGGTGCGGGCTCGATCGTCACGCCGGTCGAGCAGGGCCGGGAGATAGACCGCCGCGACCACGGGAAGCCACAGAATGCCGGTGATCTTGATGCCGGCCAGCAGCCCGCACGCCAGGCCAGCGAGGATCAGGTGGTTCCGGTGGTCGACCCGCTCCTTGGCGGCATCGCGGGCGGATGACAGCAAGAGAACCGCGGCGAGCATCACGAAGGCCTGGGCGAGCTCCACATAGGCCACCCGCAGCTCGTAGATGACCACGTCGTTGGCCAGCACGAGGCCTACCGCGAGCCAGCCTGCAGCGCGCGTCGTCATCCCTCGGCGCCCCGTTTCGCGCGCCGCCGCCCACCAGACGGCAGACGCGAGAAGCCAAAGGGTCAAGAGGCCGAATCCAAAGTGAGCAAGCTTGGCCGTGACGTAGTGCGAGAGCCCCATGGCGACCGTGAAAAGCATCTCGGTGGCCTGGGGCCAGTGGCCGTAGACCAGCACTGGCACATCGCGAAAACCGCCAGCCTCGAGGTACAGCCGCGGCAGGGTGAGGTGGTAGACGTTGGCGTCCCAGGACACCGTCGGCCCGACCGCCAACAAGAAGACCGGCAGCAGCACGGCCGCCACCAGCACGCCAGCCACGAGATCGATCACCCACGTTCGCCGCGCCGGGCTCGGTGAAGGCAGGTTGGCCGCGACACGGCGATCCCGAAACCAGCGTTGCAGGACGACCACCCCGCCACCCAGCACCACGAAGACCGCGACTTCGAAGGCCACGGGCGTGAGCAGGCCGACCGCAGCCAGGGCGAATGCGAAGAGCACCCAGGCGACGAAACCCAGCAACCACCGGGCCAGCGGCCGCAGGGGACCGAGGCTCGCCTTGGAAAACAACCAGCGGTCGAGCACCAGCCCCGCGAGGTAGATCCAGAGCGCCAGGCGGGCCGCGGCCCACGCATGGGCGAGAACGTAGCTCATGAGGACGTTTCGACGGCCCCCGGCGCATGGCCGGCCTCGGGATCGGCCAAGAGACGGGCATCCGTCTCCCGGGCCAGCTTGCGTCCAGCCTCGACATCGACAAACCAGAGCATGGCGCCACCGACGACGAAGAAGGCTATGACGGACAGAATGGCATCCTGGCTCGAGCCCGTCAGCGCGATCATCAGGGTGAAGAGCGCCGGGCCGAGGATGCCGGCGAACTTCTCGAAGACCGCGAAGAAGCCGAAGAACTCCGACGCCTTGTGCTTCGGGATCATCGACGCGAAAAGCGAACGACTGAGGGCTTGCGCGCCGCCCTGCACCATGCCCACGAGGATCGCCAAGATGTAGAACTCGCGCACCGTTTCCATCCGGTACGCGATGATCGCGATCCCGGTGTAGACCACCAGCGTCAGCAGAATCGAGCGCTTGGCACCGATTCGTCCCGCCAGGTTGCCGAACAGAAAGGCGAAGGGAATGCCGACGAACTGCACCAACAAGATCGCCGCGATGATGTGCAGCTCCGGCAGGTTGCGGCTCGCCGCGTAGATCGACGCCATGCGGATGATCGTGCCGATGCCGTCGTTGTAGATCAGCACGGCGACCAGTAGCTTGAAAGCCTCACGGTAGCTGGTCCGCAGCTCGCGGAAGGTCTCGCCCAGGCGAGCGAACGCGACGGAGATCGCTTGCCACGCGGAGACGTCGCCAGCCGCCTCGTCCGCCTCGACCTGACGCGGCGGCTCGGGAATACGTCGAAACAGCGGAATCGCAAAAACCACCCACCACACCGCGACCGTGACGAAGCTCAGGCGGGTCGCGAAGCCCGTGCTCGGAAGCCCGAAGAGCTCCGGCTTCTGGATCGCCGCCAGGTTGACGATCAACAGCAGGCCGCTGCCGAGGTAGCCGAGCGCGTAGCCCGCGGTCGACACCCGATCGAGCTCTTCGCCTCGTGCGACGTGCGGAAGGAGCGCATCGTAGAAGACGAAGCTGGTCGCGACGCCGATGTTGCCGAGGGCGAAGAGCCCCAGCGCCAGCGTCCAGTCGCCCTCACCGACCGCGGCCAGCCCCGTCGTGGCCGCCACCCCGACGAGCAGGAAGGCCGCGAGCATCTGCTTGCGGCGCCCGAGGTAGTCGCCCAGCGCGCCGAGAATGGGCGCCAGAATCGCGACCACCACCAGCGCTCCCGAGGTCACCGCGCCAAACCAGAAGTCGGCCCGGCTTCCTTCGATTCCGGCAGCCGCCACCTGCCGGTAGTAAACCGGGAAGACCGCGGTGATCACGATCAGAACGAACGCCGAATTGGCCCAGTCGTAGAGCGCCCAGGCGCGAAGCTCCGGCCGGTGCAGGCCGAGCCGCTCGAGGAAAGAAGCTGGCTTGGTGGACATAGCGGTCGATGGTAACGCGCTTTTCCGCATCCATCCCCTCGCTCGCCGGTCGGAGTCGTCTTGCGATGGACCGTCGGAACGACCAGCTGCCGCGTCACCCTGACCAACGCTCGGACCTTTTCCGAACTCAACAGACCCTTCATGCGCCTCGACAGAGACTTCACGCTTGCTTGATCTGCACAACCTACTGTGCACGGGCACGTCTTCGAAGAACCTCGCATCGAGGAGGCTGCGATGCCCGAACGAATGGCTCCAACGCTCAGCCGCTTCCAGCAACTCGAGACCGACTTGTGCCTTGCATGCAACCGGATCGAGCAGCGCTGGATCACCGCGCTCTTCAGCCTCGTGAGTTGGCTGGGGAACGGCTTGTTCTGGATGGTGATGCTCGTCGTCGTGATGCTGGTGGATCCGGCCTCGGCGACCGCTGCCGCCACGCGGCTGATCGCGAGTGCCGTGCTCGGGACGCTGGTCTACAAGCTGGTCAAGCAGCTGACGGCCCGCGCGCGACCCTGTCACGCGGGGTTTGGCATTCGCCTGCTCATCGAGCCTCTCGACCGATACAGCTTTCCGTCCGGACACACCATGCATGCGGTCAGCTTCACCATGCTGATCGCGCACCATGCTCCCGCGCTGATCTGGCTGGTGCTGCCCTTCACCGTCCTGGTCGCGCTGTCTCGCGTCGTGCTCGGTCTGCACTATCCCACCGACGTCGCCGCCGGCGTCGCGCTCGGCATCGTGCTCGCAACCAACATCACCCGCTTCCTGTGAAGCGAGCTATCGCCCCGGATCGAGGAGAACGCTCATGCGTGTGGCATTGGTGACGGAGACGTTTCCGCCGGAAGTCAACGGTGTCGCGTTCACCCTCGCGCGCCTGGCCGATGAGCTGCGGGACCGTGGACACGTGGTCGATTTGATTCGTCCACGCCAGGCTTCTGACGGGCAGCCCGCGCGCCCGGACGGCGAGACGGGGCGAGCCGAATGCCCGCGGCAAGACACGACGCTACTGGTGCCCGGCCTGCCCTTGCCCGGCTACCCAGGCTTGCGCTTCGGTCTCCCGAGCGTGCGGCGCGTCGCCCAGCGATTCGAGCAGGCCGCACCCGACGTGGTCCACGTCGCCACCGAGGGCCCGCTCGGGGTCGCCGCTTCTTGGGTGGCGCGACGCATGAGGATCCCGGTGGTGTCGAGCTTTCACACCAACTTTCACCGTTATGGCGGCTACTACGGCCTGGGAGCCCTGCGCAGCGCGGCGGTTCGCTACTTGCGAGCATTCCACCAGCGCACGCACTGCACGCTGGCGCCCTGCGCCGATGCGGCCGAGCGTCTCACGGCGCTCGGCTTTCGCCGCGTGGGCGAGATGGGCCGCGGCGTCGACACGGTTCGCTTCGACCCAGCCCGCCGCAGCCCGGCCCTGCGCGCCACCTGGCAAGCGGGCCGACACGATCCCGTCGTGCTCTACGCCGGCCGTCTGGCAGCCGAGAAAAACCTCGATCTGGCGATCCGCACGTTCTACAGCATGCAGGTCGAGGTACCGCGTGCACGCTTCGTCCTGGTCGGCGATGGTCCGCTCTACGAATCGCTGCGGCGCGAGCACCCCGGGTTCATCTTTTGCGGCACCCAACGCGGCACCGCACTCGCCGAGCACTTTGCCTCCGCGGACATCTTTCTCTTCCCCAGCCTCACCGACACCTTTGGCAACGTGGTGCTGGAAGCGATGGCGAGCGGGCTGGCTGTGGTTGCCTTCGATACCGCGGCCGCGCGCAACCACATCGCCCACCTCGACACCGGTGTCAAGGCGCCCTGCGACCGGCCCGATCTGTTCATGGCCCTCGGTCGCACCCTGATCGCGCGCCCCAAGGCCGTTCGCTACTTCGGTCGCCGCGCGCGGGCCGCATGCCGAGAGCTCACCTGGAACCGCGTCGCGGCCCGGGTCGAAGGCTTCTACACCGAAGCCGTCCGCGCACGCGCCGGTAGGCTCGCACCGCTCGCGCCGGTATCTGCAACGACGACAACTACACACCGCTAACGCCGGCGCGCGCGATCGCCGTTCAAACCAGCCGTGCCGGCCACCGCTGCTCTCGTCCGAAACGCGCAGCACGAAGCAATGCAGTACAGGGACGCTCCGTGACGAGGCATCCCTGCAAACGCGCGCTGCTGGGTGCGCGACCGCTACCCGAACCGGCCCGTGATGTAGTGCTCGGTGGCTCGGAGCTGGGGTTTGGTGAAGAGATCCTGGGTGGCGCCGTATTCGATCAGGCGCCCGAGGTACATGAAGGCCGTGAAGTCCGAGGTGCGCGACGCCTGCTGCATGTTGTGGGTCACGATCAGGATCGTGTAGGTGCCGCGAAGCTCGTCGATCAAGTCTTCGATCTTGCCGGTGGCGATCGGGTCGAGAGCCGAGCAGGGCTCGTCCATGAGCAGGACTTCCGGCTCGGCCGCGATCGCGCGGGCAATGCAGAGACGCTGTTGCTGGACGCCCGAGAGGCCGAGGGCGAGGTCGTGCAGACGATCCTTGACCTCGTCCCACAACGCCGCGCCGCGCAGGCTGCGCTCGCACACTTCGTCGAGCACGCTCTTGCGCCGCTCACCGTCGATGCGCAGGGCATAGACGACGTTCTCGTAAATCGACATCGGGAACGGATTCGACTTCTGGAACACCATGCCCATGCGCTTGCGCAGCTCGATGACGTCGACGCCTTGGCCGTAGATCGACTCGTTCTTGAGTCGCATGTCGCCTTCGATCCGAACACCATCGATCAGATCGTTGAGTCGGTTGACCGACCGCAGCAGGGTGGATTTTCCACATCCAGAGGGGCCGATCAACGAGGTGACCTTGCCGTAGGGGACGTTCATCGAGATGTCGTAGAGCGCCTGGGCGGTCTGGTTGTACCAGAAGTCGAAATGGTCGATTTCGAGCACCGCTTCGTGTTCCCCCACGCTGTCGTGAATCGCCGACGCGGGCGTCTCGCCGCGCGCGATCGCCTGCAGCGGCCCATCTTCGGCCACGGCCTTCGATGAGCGTGCGGAAACCGCGATGCCTGCACCGGCAGCCGGAAGGTCCGGAGATGCGTCGGTCGACTGGGGAATGGGCTGGTTCATGGCGGCGTCCTCGGTGGCGTGCGTCACAGTATCGTTTATCACGGCGTCAGGCCTTTCGGGCATGGTTCGACCGGATCAGAATTGTCCGGCTGCAAAGCGTTTCCGCAGGCGCGTTCGCAGCGCAACCGTGGCCAGATTCAAGAATGCGATGATGGCGATCAGAAGCAAGGTGGTGGTGAAGACCATCGGGCGAGCCGCCTCCGAGTTCTGACTCTGGAAGCCGACGTCGTAGATGTGGAAGCCCAGATGCATGAAGCTCCGCTCCGGGTGGAGGTACGGGAAGGTGCCGTCGAGTGGCAACTCGGGCGCCAGCTTGACCGCGCCGACCAGCATCAATGGCGCCACCTCACCCGCACCGCGGGCAATGGCCAAGACCATACCGGTGATGATGCCGGGCAGAGCGCGGGGAAGCACGATCCGCTGAATCGTTTGCCACTTCGAGGCGCCGCAGGCATAGGAGCCTTCGCGCATCGAGTTCGGCACGGCTGCCACCGCCTCTTCGGTGGCGACGATCACCACGGGCAAGGTCAGCAGCGCCAGCGTCAAGGATGCCCACAAGATTCCGCCCTTGCCGAAGGTCGGGTTGGGCAGGTGCGCGGCGAAGAGCAACTGGTCGATCGAGGCTCCGGTCACGTAGCAGAAGAAGCCGAGTCCGAAAACGCCGAAGACGATCGAGGGAACACCCGCGAGGTTGTTGACCGCGATGCGGACCGTGCTGACGACGACGCCACCCTTCGCGTATTCACGAAGGTACAAAGCTGCCAGGACGCCGAACGGAACCACGGCGATCGACATGATCAGCGTCATGGTGACCGTGCCGAAGATGGCCGGGAAGACACCGCCTTCGCTGTTGGCCTCGCGCGGCTCGTCGACCAGAAACTCCAGCCAGCGTGAGAGGTAGATGCCGACCTTACCTCCAGTGCCCAGCTGGTTGGCGGGGTAGGCCCGGACGATGCCGTCCAAGCGGGCATACGTGGTCTGTGCAGGCGCGGTGCCCTCGCCCGCCGTCTTCATCACGAGCTGGTACCGGCCGTTTTCCTCGTTGATTCGATCGATTTCCGCCCGGATGTCGGCAAAGGCCTCGTTGGCCCAGGTGCGAACTTCCTCGAATTCTGCCTCGGCCTCTTCGAGCCGGGTGCGGGCGCGATCGATCTCGGGGCTCGTGCCACCGTTCGCGTTCTCGGTGGCGGTCTCGAGGTCCATCGCCGCACTGCGCATGGCGAGCCGAGCCTGCTCCTGCTTGTGATTGATTTTGCCGGTATCGTGTTTCTCGAGACTGCGACGGCGCTGCCAGCGCTCACGAACGGTGCCGTGATGCTCGGAAAAGGCCGCCCACGCCGCCTCCGGCCCTTCCGCCACCTCGGCGATCGCGATCACCTCGCTCGGATCGATGCCCGTGGGTGCTGGCGCCGGCTCGGCGGCCTCTGGCGTTGCCCCGCCTGCCGCCGCATCGGCCGCGGCTGGGTCGGGGGTTGGCGCTGCGGCCCGCAAGTCTGCGAGCGGATGAAGCGCGAATCCTGGCTCGCCCGGTGCCGACACGGCGAGTTGCAGACTGTGGCCCGCGGCAAGGCCGGTGCGCAACGAACCTGACAGCGCCTGCGGTGTCTGACCGTCGAGCGGATGAAGCTGGACGAATTGCTCCGGGAAGCCGTAGAACCGACCCCATTCGAGCCGCTCGAGGACCAGTGCCCATTCGGGCTTGTCGCGCTTCTCGACCGAAAAATCGTCGACCCAGGTGAAGTGGTTCTGAGTCAGGCGAAAGTTGCCGGTACGAAACAGGCGACGAATGGTCTGGCCGTCGTCCGCGAGATCTTGGCGCGCCTGCTGTGCGACCTGCTCGCTCAGGCTGGACAGCACACTCTCCTCGGGGGCGTAGGCGTTGTGCCGCGTGATTTCCCCCATATAGGTCTCGCCGTCCGGGGTCGTCACCCGTTCGACGGCCTGCGGCCAGAACGTCACCAAGCCCTGCCACAGGACCAACAACAGCAAGCCGACGACCATCGCGGTGCAGATGGCCAGCGCGCCCCCGGTCAGCCAGACGGCGGGCTCACCAGCAGCGAACAGAGAATTGCGCGCGCGGCGGCGACGGTTGGACCAGGAGCCGCCGCCGGCCCCCGGGTCGCCAGCCGGCGCCGCCTTTCGATTGTCTTCCTGGCCTTCGGTTCGATCGTTCACAGCTGGTAAGCCCGTTTGCGGAAGCGCAGGCGAATCACCTCAGCCACCGTGTTGACGATGAAAGTCATGACAAACAGCACCAAGGCTGCCAAGAAGAGCGTGCGGTAGTGGGTGCTTCCCACCACGGCCTCCGGCAACTCGACCGCGATGTTGGCCGACAGCGTCCGGAATCCCTCGAAGATGTTCCATTCCATGACCGGCGTGTTGCCGGCGGCCATGAGCACGATCATGGTCTCGCCGACGGCGCGCCCCAGCCCGATCATCAGGGCGGAGAAGAGGCCGCTTGCCGCTGTCGGCAGGATGATCCGGACCGCCGTCTGCCAACGCGTGGCGCCCGCGCCGAGGGAGGCCGATCGCAGGTGCTCCGGCACGGTGGAGAGGGCGTCTTCCGCAATGGTGTAGATGATCGGGATGATCGCAAAGCCCATCACGAAGCCGACGATCAACGCATTGCGCTGGACGTAGGTGTCGAGATAGGAACCTCGGGGGTCGAAGCCCAGTGCGTTGAGCAGGCTGGCGATTGTGAGCGCGACGGCGAACGTCAGCACCAAGCCGATCAGGAACTTGGCGAAGTCAGCGATCGCCAAGCGCTCTCGACTCCAGTCAGCCGCGATCTCGCGCAGGCGCTGGTTTACCAAGCTGTTGCTGAGCCACCAGACGAGGATTGCCGACAGCGGGATGGCCAGGAACATCCAGCCGCCAACCGCGCTTTCGAATTGCAAGCGCTCCGCGCCGAGAA
Source organism: uncultured bacterium (assembly GCA_937948815.1). Classification (GTDB taxonomy): domain Bacteria; phylum Acidobacteriota; class Thermoanaerobaculia; order Multivoradales; family J023; genus J023. The sequence goes on along the minus strand of CALFAM010000058.1, from coordinate 29,067 downwards.
CCGGATCCCAGTCCAGCCAGCCCTTGATGTCTCCGGCGAAGAACATGCGCTCGAAGAGAGGGCCAAGGAGCATGGACAGCGCCATTCCCAAAGGCAACGCCAGCACCATGAAGCCGAAGCGCCACTGCTCGAGCCGAATGCTGATGCGAGACGGCAGGATCTGCCAGACATACGCGGACAGCAGAAAGGCGAGCGGGAACGCCAGGAAGCTCGCCAGGGTGGTCGGCACGATCCGTTCGACAAAGGGTGCGAAGACCAGCGCAGCCAGGAAGCCAAGGACCACACTCGGCAGGCTCGCCATCAGCTCGATGGTCGGCTTGATGACGCCGCGGGTGCGCGGATGCAGGAACTCACTGGTGAAGAGCGCGGCGAGCAGGGCGAGCGGAGCGCCGAAGAGCATCGAGTAGAAGGTGGCCTTGAGGGTGCCGAAGATCAACGGCATCAGGCTGTGCTTGGGCTCGAAATCGTCCGTGCCGCTCGAGGACTGCCAGCTGTGAATGGGCTCGGCATAGCCTTCGTACCAGGCCGGCCGGAACAGCGCGTTGAAGCTCGCCTCGGAGTAGCGGGGATCGAGCGAGCCGAGGATCAGTTGGCTGGCGGTCGCCACCGCGACGAAGTTCTCGCGCGGACCGAAGGCGATCTGCTCGATCGGCTCGCTGGTGGGCAGGGGCACGCGGGCGAGCTGGCTGGCGTTGGTGACGTTGTAGAGCCGGAGCGTGCTGTCACCAAAGGCCACCAGCATCAGGCGGGTGCGGGCCGAGGCCGCCACCGCGCGGACCGCGCGATTGGGCCCGCCCTCGGCTACGGCGAGCTCTTTGGTGCGAACCAGGATCGAGTCGGCCTCGGGCGTCGGCACGAGGCCGGCGCCTCCTTCACCTTGATAGTCGGTCAGGCGGACCTGAAAGCCGCCGGACAGGGCGCCTTCGTCATCACCCCAGATCAGGGTGTTGCGGCCCAGCACGAAACCGAGGGCTGTCAGGGTGCGACCTTCGGGAAGAAGCCGGCCCTGCTCGGCGATGACAGCGGCACCAGGATCGGTGATGTCGACGCGGGCGGCGTCTCCGTTCGACCATGTCGCATAGAGATTCGTGCCGGTGCCCGATAGACCGAGCCAGGTCGGTGCGCCCTGATCGAAGGGCTTGCCGGCCACGATGTTGCCGGCCATGACCTGGGGGTCGCCGTATTCGATGGTGGTCTCACCGGTCAGAAAGTTCGAGCTCTCCTCGCCGCTGACCACGACCAGCATCGGGCCGGTCGGTGCCGGTGTCGGGAGGGCTGCCGCGTCGGGAGCAGCTTCTCCGGTGTCGGCGACGGTTTCGCTGGTCTCCGTGGCTGCGTGTTCGGCGGTCGATGGGTCCAACTCGGAAACGGCGGCAGACTGGCTGGCGGGTTCGGCAGGCTCGACGTAGGCGACGAGCCGGGGACCACCGGAGTAGGCGCCGCGCGCCACCACCGTCACTGGGCCCGATCCGACCTGGATGCGCTCGCCGAGCGCGATGGCGAGACGCTGTCGGCGTACCTGGCCACCTGGAATGCGCTGGAGGACGCCATCCTCGAAGTCGACCACGCCGCCTTCAGCCGTTCCTTCGAGCTGAGATCGCTGTTCGCCGCTCAAGCCGTCGAGTTGGAGGACCTCCGTTTCGAAGGCGATTTCGGCGACCTGGACCGTGCCGTCGCGCAAGCCGAAGATGGCCCGGTCGCCGGCCGGTGAGAACGACCAGCTGCGGAGCAATCCGGGTTCGAAGAGCTCGAGCTGGTCGCGGCGTTCGCCATTCGAGACACGGAAGACCTCGATCTCACCGCTGGCGAAGAGCGCCCAGGTGAGCAGGCCGTAGTCGTCGACGGCGATGTGAACGGGAGACTCCTGCCAGCCGGGCTCGAAGGTCTCGAGCTCGGAGATCTCGGCAGAAAGGAAAAGAGGCATCACCACCCAGACGAGGAAGACGGCGACACCGAGCACGGCGAGAATCGTGCCGATGCCACCGACGGTGATGACGCTGCGGGCCAGCTTGTCGATCCAGAGGACCGATGCGCTGGTGGTGCGCCGCCTGGCGCGACCGGTAAAGCTCTTGGACTCGCTCATGATGCGTGCAGAAATCCTAACCGGGTCGCGCCTGGTCGTGTAGATGGTTCGAGGATCAGTGACTCAGAGAACCGAAGTCTAGATGTCGACGCCGACTTCCGCCAGGGTGGCCTTGGCGATCTCGTAGGAGACGGGCAGGTAGCCGTCCTTGACCACGATCTCCTGGCCTTCTTTGCTGAAGATCAGCTTCAGGAACTCGCGGCGGAGCGGATCGAGATCGGTACCGGGCTTCTTGTTCACGTAGACCATCAGGAAGCGGGCAAGGGGGTACTCGGCGACCGAGTCCGGGGAGGCGGGCACCAGCTTGCCACCGTCCTTCTTGGCCAGGGGAACCGTGGCGACGTCCGCCGTCTTGTAGCCGAGGCCACTGTAGCCGATACCACCGAGGTCGCTCGCGACACCCTGGACCACCGAGCTCGAGCCCGGCTGCTCCTTGACGGAGTCCTTGTAGTCACCCTTGAAGAGGGCGTGCTTCTTGAAGTAGCCATAGGTGCCCGAGGCCGAGTTGCGGCCGTAGAGGCTGATCGGCTTGTTGGCCCAATCACCGCTCAGGCCGGCCTGGCCCCAGTTCGCGATGTCGGCGGCGCTGCCGCCCTTGCGGGTCGACGAGAACATGGCGTCGACCTGAGGCAGGGAGAGACCGGTCTTGGCGATCGGGTTGTCCTTGTTCACGTAGACCGCGAGCATATCGATCGAGGTGCGGACACCGACCGGCTTGTAGCCGAACTTCTTCTCGAACTCGTCTTCCTCGGCCGACTTCATCACGCGGCTCATGGGGCCGAAGTTGGAGGCACCGGCGATCAGCGCAGGCGGCGCGGTCGAGGAGCCCTTGCCCTCGATCTCGACCTGCACGTTGGGGTATTGCTCCTTGAACTTCTCGGCCCAGAGGGTCATGAGGTTGTTGAGCGTGTCGGAACCGACGCTCTTGATCGTGCCAGAAACACCCTGAACGGGCGTGTAGCTGGGCAGGCGGTCGTCGACCTTGACTTGCGAAACAGCGGGCAAAGCGGTCAAGAGGGCGACCGCACTCGCGGCAGCCACACGAGCGATGGAGCGATTGCGCATCGAGCTTCTCCTCATCCTTGGTTTTTCTTTCGTCTTGGGCGCCCGATGCGCTGCAGGGGCAGCTCATCATGTGTGGGCACAGGATTGGCCGCGCCACAAGGGGGCCACTCCGTCCGGTTCAAAAGTAGCCCCGCTGTGTGAGCTTTCGATAAAGATGGGCCCAAGATCCCGAGCCCCTGACGCAGTTGGTCACGCCGGAGCGATGGCTGGCCCCAGCCGCGACGAAGCTTTTCACCCGCCCTTCTTCTTCTCTTTACAGAGATCTCCAAAGCTCCCGGCGTTCGTGAAATCGGGCGGGCACACCATCCCCTGCGGTCCATCGATCCGCCCCCCCAAACCGACGATTCCGGAGGAATAGAGAATGAACCGTCGCGTTGTGCGTGACGCCACCCGAATGGCTGCCGTGCTGTTGCTCGGATTTCTTACCCTGGCCCCGGCCGCGCAAGCCGAAGACTGGAAATGGAAGTGGTCCAACGGCTTCAAGTTGGACTCGGAAGACAGCTCCTTCAAACTGAAGTTCGGCGGCCGCATCATGGCCGACTACCTCTTCGCCTCGGGCGATGACGGCCTCTCGGGCATCGAGGACGGCTTCAACTTCCGCCGCGCCCGCTTCTTCTTCTCGGGCACCCTGTACGACCGCATCACCTTCAAGGCGCAGTATGACTTCGCCGGTGGCGACGCGGACTTCAACGACGTCTACATCGGCATCAAGCAGGACTGGGGCGAGGTCAGGTTCGGCCACTTCCGTGAGCACTACAGCCTCGAAGCGCAGACCAGCTCGAAGTACATCCCCTTCCTCGAGCGCGCGCTTCCCATTCTCGCTTTCGATCCCGGCCGCAACAGCGGCGTCGGCGTCCACGGCAAGAGCGGCGACAAGTTCAACTGGGGCGTCGGCGTCTACTACGATGCGGATAGCTTCGGTGTCAGCACGGGCGAGGACAACATCAACATCACGGGGCGCGTCGCCTTCCGTCCGCTCTACGAGGACAAGGGCAAGCGCCTGGTTCACGTCGGCTTCTCGGCCACCCAACGTGACCGCGAGGATGGTGCAACCCTTCGTTTCCGCGCCCGGCCCGAGGCCCGCAACGCGCCGCGGTTCATCGACACGGGCAGCTTCGCGGCAGACAGCGTCACGATTCTCGATCTCGAGCTCGCCGGCGTCTTCGGTCCCTTCTGGTTCCAGACCGAGTTCCTCCAGGCCGACGTCGACGCGTCGGGCTCCGGTGATCCGGAGTTCAGCGGCTTCTACGTTCAGGCCGGCTACTACCTGACTGGCGAGCACCGCCGCTACAAGACCAGCTCCGGCGCGTTCGATCGCCAGAAGCCGAAGTCCAACTTTGGCCAGGACGGTGGCAAGGGCGCCTGGGAGATCGCCTTCCGGTACTCGACCCTCGACCTCAACGACGGTGTCATCGCCGGCGGTGAGCAGGACGACATCTCGGTCGGGTTGAACTGGTACCTCAACCCGGCGACCCGCCTGATGATCAACTACGTCCGTGCTGACGTCGAGGAGCTGGGCGAAGCCGATCTCCTGGGCGTTGCTTGGCGGATTGACTTCTGATCCTGCGAGGCTCTGACTCCTCGCAGAGCCCTACCGTGTGCTGATCGGTCGGCCTCGGCGCTTCATTGCGCGAGGCCGACCCGATTTTCCCCCTGCTAGGATGCGGCTCAAACAAAGGAGCCTGGACGCAACCCATGGCCATTCACTTGCTTCGTGACCTCGAAAGTCTCAAAAAAGAGCTCCTGACGGTCGGATCCCTGGTCGAAGAGGCGACCAACAAGGCGATTCTCGCCCTGGTCGATCGACGCCCCGACCTGGCCGACGAGGTCCGTCATGGCGACCGCATCGTCGATGAGCAGGAGCTTCGAGTCGAGGACGAGTGCCTCAAGATCCTTGCGCTGCACCAGCCGGTGGCCGCCGACCTTCGCTACGTGGTCGCAATGCTCAAGGTCAACAATGACCTCGAGCGTGTCGGCGACCTGGCCGGAAACATCGCCGCACGGGCCAAAGAGCTCACCAAGGGCGAGCCGGTTTCGGTGCCGAGCGAAATCACTCGAATGAGCGACGTGACGCAGCGCATGCTGCGCGACTGCCTCAATGCCGTGGTCGGTTCGGATATCGAGCTTGCCCGCCGGGTTCACCGTGAAGACGAAGAAGTCGATGCTTTGTACAAGCAGGTCTTCGGCCTCCTGGAGACGCGCATGCGCGAGAACCCGGACACCATTCCGGCACAGATTCAGCTTCTCTCCGTCTCCCGCTACCTCGAACGGATTGCCGACCTGGCCACCAACATCGCCGAAGACGTGATCTTCATGGTCGAGGGTGAGTTGGTCCGGCACCAGACCTGGTAGCCCTTTCCAGTCGAAACGACACCCAGTCGTACCGGCACCCACAGGAAACCACCATGTCCCACCCACGAGTGCTCGCGATCGAGGACGAGCCGGACATCTTGACGGTCCTCGAGTACAACCTCTCGCGTGAAGGCTTCGCGGTCGTCACGGCCAGCAACGGCGAAGATGGCGTACGCGCCGCCAGTCGCGAGAAGCCCGATATCGTGCTCTTGGATCTGTTGCTCCCAGGCCTCGACGGGATCGAGGTCTGCCGAAAGCTCAAACAAGATGCAGCGACCCGCAACATCCCCATCATCATGCTTACGGCCAAGGGCGAAGAGAGCGACGTGGTGCTCGGCCTGGGCATGGGGGCCGACGACTACGTCACCAAGCCCTTCTCGCCCAAGGAGCTGATGGCGCGCATTCGCGCGGTCCTTCGACGTGGCACGCCGCGCACGGAGAGCGACCAGAACGAGCGCCTCGACTTCGAAGGAGTCTCGATCGATCCAGTACGGCACGAGATTCGGCTCGACGGCAAACCCGTTGCCTTTACGGCGACCGAGTTTCGCCTGATCCACACCCTGGCATCGGCGCCGGGTCGCGTCTTCACCCGGGACCACCTGGTTCCGCGGGTGATCGGCCACGGTGCGGTCGTCATCGATCGCAACATCGACGTTCACGTCCGGGCGATCCGCAAGAAGCTCGGGGCTCATCGCGAAGTGATCGAAACCGTACGCGGAGTCGGCTACCGCTTTCACGACCCGACGCACGATCTCGACAAGTAGCCAGCAGGCGGAGGCTTTCCCATGCTGCGCTCACGCTTTCTCTGGAAGCTCTACGCGGGCTACGCACTTCTGATCGTTCTGACCGCCTTGGTGGTCGGCGCTTTGGTGGCGACCAGCATCGTGCGTTCGGCGGAGGAGGAGACCGATCGTGTGCTCCTTGGCGACGCAACCCTGCTCCGCGTCATGGTCGCCGAGTCGTTGGTGGGGAGCGATCGTGCCGGCGTTTCCGAACGTGAGGGCCTGAACGATCCTGGCCATCTCGAGGCCCGCGTTCGAGCGATCGCGACTGCGACCGGCAGCCGGCTGACGGTCATCAACGCCACTGGTGAGGTCATCGCGGACTCGAATGTCTCCCCCTCCGGCCTCGACAACCACGGCAACCGAGCCGAGATCGTCGCGGCCCGTGAGGAGGGGATCGGCTGGGCGGGCCGATTCAGCCGAACGCTCGGGCAACGTATGCGCTACGTCGCCCTTGCGATCTACGAAGACGGAGCGATTCAGGGCTTCGCGCGGGCGGCCGTTCCGTTGGTTTCGGTCGAGGCCCACCTTGCCTCCCTGCGACGTTTGGTCCTTCTCGGCGCTGCGATCGCCACCATTGCCGCCCTCGCGCTCGCCTTTGTGGTCGCACAGCGGATCACCCGTCCGTTGCGCGGCCTGACCGCCGCGGCCCGCGCGCTCTCGGACGGAGACTACAGCCGCCGGGTCGTGGCTGCCGATCCAGCGGACGAGCTGGGATCGCTGGCCGACGCGTTCAACATCATGCGCGTGCGCCTGCGTGAACAGCTCGAGACCGCGACACTCGAACAAAGCCGTCTGGCGGCGATCCTGGGCTCGATGGTCGAGGGCGTGGTCGCGGTCGACCGTGAAGAGCGGGTCGTACACATGAACCAGGTTGCCGCCGACCTGCTCGGCGTAGTGCCCACCTCGGTACAAGGGCGCCGGATCTGGGAGGTCACCCGCGTCCATGGCGTCGCCGAGGCGCTCCGCGAGGCCATGGATTCGGACAAACCCGCGGAGCGCGAGCTGCTGCTTCCCGGTCGGGCCGATCGCGTGCTGGAGCTCCTCGCGACACCGTTGCGCAATGGCGCGAGTGGTCTGCGAGGCGCCGTGCTGGTGCTCGAAGACGTGACCACGGTTCGCCACCTCGAAACCGTCCGCCAGGACTTCGTCGGCAATGTTTCCCACGAGCTCAAGACGCCGGTGACCGCGATCCGAGGCCTCGCCGAGACATTGATCGACGATCCATCCATGCCGGAAGAGATCCGGCGCAGCTTCCTGGATCGCATTCGCGATCAGAGCTTGCGCCTGTCGCGCCTGGTGATCGACCTTCTCTCGCTTTCGCGTCTCGATGCCGATCCTTCTGGCTTGCGGACGGAGCCGACCCATGTACAGGCGGCTGTGCGGGCGGCTGTGCGGGCCATCGAGCCGATGAGCGAAGCGAAGAAGATCCGCATCGCCGTCGACGTTCCCGACGTGCCGGTGCGCGTGCTCGGCGAATTGCAGGCGCTCGAAGAAGTCGTTTCCAACCTCCTCGAAAATGCCATCAAGTACTCGCCAGAAGGGGGCTCGATCGAGGTGGCGATCCAAGCGGATGAGCGTGAGGTCGCGATCGCCGTCGCCGATCACGGCATGGGCATCGCCAAGCCCCACCTGGACCGCATCTTCGAGCGCTTCTATCGAGTCGACAAGGCCCGCTCCCGATCACTCGGGGGGACGGGGCTCGGCCTCGCCATCGTGAAGCACATCGTTCGCAGCCTGGGCGGCGACATCGAGGTCGCCAGCGAGCCTGGCGTGGGCTCGACCTTCACGATCCGCCTGCCCCGCCATCGCGGCGCGGCCTGATCGCACTCCAGCGCGCAGATTCGATCTTCAGTGCTGCGCCGCTGCACGATCGGCGGACCGCTTGCATAGAGGCCCCTCGCTGCGGGCAAACGCCGCATCGAGCACCAAAAGCTTGCGGCCGGCACAAGGCCGGCCGCAATGCGATCCATCAGGCTGGAGCGAACGGGCTTAGGCTTCGAGAAAGGTACGAAGACGGCTCGCGCGGCTCGGGTGACGGAGCTTGCGAAGAGCCTTCGACTCGATCTGGCGGATGCGCTCGCGCGTGACGTTGAAGGAACGCCCGACCTCTTCCAAGGTGTGTTCCGAACCTTCGCCAACGCCGAAACGCATGCGGAGAACGAGCTCCTCGCGCGGCGTCAGGCTCTTGAGCACACCGCCCGTGGAGTCACGGAGGTTGCCGGTGACCACCGACTCGATCGGTGAGACAGCGTTCTTGTCCTCGATGAAGTCACCCAGGTGCGAGTCCTCTTCCTCACCGATCGGCGTCTCGAGAGAAATCGGCTCCTGCGCGATCTTCATGATCTTGCGCACCTTGGAGGCGGAGAGATCCATCCGTTGACCGATCTCTTCCGCGGTCGGCTCGCGACCCAGCTCCTGCACCAGCGAACGGCTCGTGCGGGTCAACTTGTTGATCGTTTCGATCATGTGCACGGGGATGCGAATCGTCCGTGCCTGATCTGCGATCGCCCGGGTGATCGCCTGGCGAATCCACCAGGTGGCGTAGGTGGAGAACTTGTAGCCGCGACGGTACTCGAATTTCTCGACCGCCTTCATCAAACCGATGTTGCCTTCCTGGATGAGATCCAGGAATTGCAGGCCGCGGTTGGTGTACTTCTTGGCGATCGAAACCACCAGGCGTAGGTTGGCGACGATGAGCTGCTCTTTGGCGCTCTCACACTCCGCCTCACCCCGACGAATGCGCGACAGCGTGTCGTTGAGGCTGTGGAAGGTAATGCCGTAGCGGTCCTCGAGCTCGCCTTGCCGCGCCTCGTACTTGGTGATCCGCTCCTGGTTGAGCTCACGCAGACGCTCGTTCTTCTCGCGCTTGGCGCTGCGCTTGGCGCGGCGCAGATCGGCCGCGAGACGCGACATCTCACGATGAATGTCACGGAGAAGCTCGACCATGCGGTTGCGGGTTTGGACGCTGAAGTCGATCGAGCGGATGTCCTTGGCGATCTTGGCCAACAGGCGGTCGATCTCGCGCTCGTTCTCGAAGTACTTCGGTGCGCCCTTCTCGGTTTTGTCCTGCTTGGCACGGACCTTCTGGATCGCCTTGTCGTTGGCGGCGATGCGATCGAAGATCTTGAGGTTCTTCTTGATCCGCTCCGTAGCCTTCGCGTCGAGTGGCTCGTCGGGATCACCGGCAACCAGCTCACGCAGTACGCGCCGGTCCTTCTGGGCCAGCTCGTTGAGGCGCAGAAGCTCGCGAAGCACCATCGGATTGGAGCACAGCGCCTCGTAGATCAGCCACTCGCCGTTCTCGATTCGCTGCGCGATGGCGACCTCGCCTTCGCGATCGAGCAGCGGGACTGTTCCCATCTCGCGCAGGTACATGCGCACGGGATCGTTGGTCTTCTCGTGTTCCGAGAGGACGAACTCTTGCGGCTCCTCGCCATCCTTCTTGTCGAAGTCACCGGAAGGCAGGGCTTCGGTATCGTCGCGATTCTGATAGCGCTCGGGGCGGTCGATCACCCCGATCTCAAGCACATCCAGTCGGCGGTAGACCTCATCGACTTCGTCTGGATGGCTGACAATTTCTTCTGGCAGAAGCTCGAAGATTTCGTCGTAGAGCAGGTATCCTTTACCCTGACCGAGCTCGATCAGCTGCTTGACCGAGCTGTGCCGGTTCTCGATGGTTGCTGCCTTTTTCGAGACCACCTTGGTAGCCAATGCCTGTCTCCTGCTCACTCGGAACGACCCGGCAGGGGCCGCTCCTCGTTACAACTTGCCAATAGCGTCTGGGTGAAGTTGGCGCGTCAACGCGTTCTTCTCTTCCCGGAGCCGGTTGAACCGCTCGAGGTCACCTTGTTCCAGCACCTGCCGGATCTCTTGGTGCACAGCCACCAGCCGTTCTTTGCACCAACGTCGTTGAAGTTCGCCCAGGATCTCAGAGAGCTCGGTGTCGGCGGGTCCGATGGTTTCCGATGAGCCCTCGTCATCGAGAACAGACGATGCTAGAAGGATCCTCGCAGTGGAGTCAAGGTCTGTTCCTTGTTGGCGCAAATGCGCCGTAATCGCGGCCGCAGTCGGCTTGCGACTGTCCGCGCTCCTATAGCAAGCGCAAAAGGCCTCGAAAATATTCCTGGTTGCGGGATCGAAGAAGGCCTGAGGTGCAGGAAGAGACGCGAGATCCGGAAGCTCCGTCGCGGGATCGAGCAAGACGGCCAGTGCCCGCTCTTCCATATTGAGTACCTTGTCGGCACCTTGACTTGCTCCGGTTTCACCGGCCGGCGCAGCCGCAATTGGGCCTGCCTGGCCCGCGAGGCGGTCTCCGAGATGCGACTCACGAACCCCGAGCCGCTCGGCAGCGCGCCGCACGTAGGCACCGCGCACGAGCGGATCGCGCAGCAGTCGCAAAACTTCCACGATGCGTAGGGCTGCTCGATCGAGCGCCAGGGGGCTGCGGTCGTCATCGGCTGGCAGGGCGCGCTGGATCAAGAGCCAGACTGCGTCATCCGCCTGGTCGATGGCAGCGACGAGGGCCTCATTGCCTTCTTCGAGGCGCAGCGCGTCGGGATCCGAGCCGCGTGGGATGCGTGCCCGGCGAACCGACAGCCCGGCACCCAGCAGCAGCGGCAGGCTTCGCGCGAAGGCTTTCTCGCCCGCTTCGTCGCCGTCGTAGGCAACCACCACCTCGTCGACCATCTGGGCGAGCTGCTTCGCTTGCTCACTGGTCAGCGCCGTGCCCATCCCCGCCACCGCGCCTTCGATTCCTGCCGCGATGGTTCCGATGACGTCGAAGTAGCCCTCGACCAGGATGGCGCGTCGGGTATCGCGCAGCGCGCGTTTGGCCTGGTGGAGGCCGTAGAGCAGCCGGCCCTTGTGGAAGAAGTCCGTCTCCGATGTATTGACGTACTTGGCCTTGTCGTCTCCGAGGGTGCGTCCCCCGAACCCGACCAGGCGCCCCGAACCTGCATGGATCGGGAAGGTCAGGCGATGGCGAAACCGGTCGTAGAGCTTTCCGGACTTCTGTGCACGACCGATCAGACCCACTGCCTCGAGGTCGGCGACCGGAACCCGCTCGCGTAGGGCATTGAGCAGCGCGTCCCACCGGTCCGGGGCATAGCCCAGCCCAAAACGTTCGACCAACTCTTGCGGAATCTGCCGCCGCTCGAGGTAGGAGCGGGCGTCAGGGACCTTGGTTAGCGCGCGGGTAAAGAACCCTTGCCCGGCTTCGAGCGCGCCACGGGTATCGCGTTGGCGACCGCCATCCTGGGAGGCACCGCGTTCGGGCAGCGGGACGCTGAAGCGGACGGCGAGACTCTCGACTGCTTCCAGGAAGTCGTCACCGGTCATCTGCATGTGCAGATGGATGGCGTCACCACCAACGCCGGTGGAGAAGCAGTAGTAGAGACCCTTTTCAGGATCGACGGTGAAGGATGGGGTTTTCTCTTTCTTGAACGGCGAGAGGCCCTTGTAGCCCTTGCCGGCACGTTCCAGCTTCGTGTAGTCGCCGGCAACCGCCACGATGTCGGCGGACTCCCGGACGGTCTGGATCGTTGCGTCGTCGAATCGTCCCTTGGCCATCATCCCACCAAGGTGGCGACGGTCGCGCCGTCACCGCCCTCGCCTTCGCCGCCAGCGCGGTGGGAAGCCACTGCACGGTGTCGGCGCAGGTCCTCGCGCACGGCACGGCGCAGCCGGCCGGAGCCGTAGCCATGGACGATTCGGACCTCGCTCTTGCCCTCGAGCAAGGCTTGGTCGAGGAATTTGTCCAAGCGCTCGAGGGCAGGCTCGACGCGCTGGCCCACCAGCATCAATTCCGTTGGAGAGCCACCTGAGGCTCCAATGTTGCCGGTGCTGGTGGCTTGCCCACCACCCACACGGAGACCCGGAACGACGTTGCCACCCGCCACGGCCTTCGACTCGAACCGCACGCCGGAAGAAGGACGCTTGGGGCCGGAGGAGGAAGGTCCGGCGGTGTCACCCACGAGATCGGACTCGGCGCAGCGGAGAAGCTTGCCACCGACCCGCACCTGGGCCTTGCCGCGATCCAGCTTCTCGAGCGTTCCGCGCCAGCCGAGCGCCGCATGGCGGACGGGCCCACCGACCACCACCGGGCCGGCTTCCACCTCAGGCTCCTCGACGATGACCGGCGCCTCGGCGAATACCTGCTCGGTGGCCTCGGCAGCGAGACGCCGGCGCTTGGCCGCGCCGGTCTGCGGCGAAACCAGGGTTCGACGAATCTTCTCGATCTGGTCGGCGAAGCGTTTCTTGGTTTCCAGCCGGAAGGCCTCGAGCTTGGCGCGTGATTCGCGCCCCACACGCTTCTTCTCGTCGGCGAGCTCGGCCTCACGCTCGGCGGTTCGCCGCAGAAGCAGCGCCAGGTCCTCGCGCTCACGCTCGACCTGGCTCTGCTCTGCCTCGAGGGACTGTCGAGTCGCAGCCACCTCGGCCAGCAGGCGCCGGAGATCGCGGTGCTCGGGGCCCATCAGCTCGTCGGCCCGGGCGAGCCAGGACTCGGGCAGGCCCAGTCGGCGCCCGAGTGCGATGGCTTCGCTGCCGCCGGGTGGCCCAGGCTGCAGCCGGTAGGTCGGTCCACCGGTCTGGCGATCGAATGCCATGGCAGCGCACAGGGCACCGTCGAGATCCATCGCCGCGGCTGCGACCCTTGTGAGATGGGTCGTGGCAATCGCCAAGCAGCGTTGGCTGGTCAGATGCTCGACCAGGGCGACCGAAAGGGCGGAGCCCTCCTCTGGGTCGGTCCCCGAACCAAGCTCGTCGACCAGGACGAGCGCATCCTCGCCCGCTGACTCCCACGCCTCCCGCAAGCGCATCAGCCGTCCGCTGAATGTGGAGCGATCAGCCAACAGATCTTGATCGTCGCCGACGGTCGCCACGATGCTGCGCAGGAAGGGGATTCGGCTGCCCGGTGCGGCCGGAACCGGTAAACCGCAGAGATGGGTCAGGGCAAGCAAGCCGACGGTCTTGAGGGAAACCGTCTTGCCGCCAGCATTGGGCCCGGTGACGACCAGCATGCGGCGTTCGACGTCGAGATCGATCTCGAGCGGCACCACGGGATCTCGGTGACCGGGCATGCCGAGCGCTTGTTCACGCCAATCAGCCAGCTGTGGATCGAGCAAGGGGTGGCGTGCGCGCACCAACACGAGATCGTGCGGGCCGGAGAGCGCCGCGAGCCGACCGTTCGAGACCTGGCGATAGCGGACCAGGGCCTGAAGCAGGTCGAGATCAGCGACGAATCGCGCAGTGGCGTTCACCTCGTCACGTGCGTTTCGGAGTTGGTCCGAGAGCTCGCGCAGGACGCGCCGCCGCTCGGCTTCTTCGTCCTCGACCGCCTGCTGGAGCTGGTTGTTGAGCGGCACCACTTCGAGAGGTTCGAAGTAGACGCTGCGGCCCGTTCCGGAGCGACCGTGGGTCAGCCCGTGGCTCTGTCCCGGCGCACCGGATTGCATGATCAGCACGAGGCGACCGCCGCGCATCGGAATGGTGTCTTCGCTCAGATGCTCACGATGCTGGTCCGCGAGCTGGCCGAGGTCGCTGTAGAGACGGTCACGGACACCATGAATGCGCGATCGCAGCTTGACCAGGCGTGGGCTGGCGTCGTCGCGTACATTGCCTCGGCTATCGAGCGCACGGTCGATGGCGTCGACATGGGCCTGCAGGTCGGCGACTTCGGCTGCACGCTCCGCCAGACTCTGGCAGGGTGGATCGGACGTGGCGATTCGCCTCTTGGCGTCTTCCGAGATCCGCAGAAGGCCGGCCAGGGCGACCATATCGGCACCTTCAAGGCCCTGGGTCGGGTGTCCGAGGCGTGCCAGGAGCGGTGCGAATGCGCGCTCCGCCGGCGGGACGAGGCTGCCCGCGGGAACCAGGCGATCAGCGTCTTCGAATCGCGCGCGCCGAGATTCGAGGACCGACTGGCTGGGCGCGGGAGCGAGCGAACGCAGCTGCTCGGCGCCGAGATCGGTCGCGGCGCGTTCGGCCAAGACTTCGAGCAGTGTCTCGAGCTCGAGGGCTCGCTGCGTTGGCGCCGAGGCGACGATGGGTGGCGGAGACTTCACGGCCTTTCTGTCCTAAAGAACCCTGCTTTCCAAAAGAAAAAGCGGCGGTAGGTCGCCGACCTACCCCCGCTTTCAATGGCTCGCCTTCAATGGGCGCTCCGAAACGAACTCTATGCGAGCCCGGCCCGGCGCTCCTCGGCAAGTTTGCGAAGAATCTTTTTGCGTGCTTGCAGCGCTTTACGCTTGCGCTTTACGCACGGCTTCTCGAAGTACTGGCGTTTCTTGAGCTCGGTCAAGACACCGGACTTCTCGCACTTTCGCTTGAAGCGACGGAGAGCATTTTCGAAACTCTCTTCGTCGCGAACATGCACCATCGGCATGGGGGAATCACCTCGCCTTCCTCTAGGATTCCGCGCGCACTGGACGTACCGTACCCGCAGTCTAGACATTTTCCTGGAAAAAGCGCGCGGATGTCAAGCGTGCGCCATCGCGAATCGTCAACGTTTGGTCTAGCTAGCCCCGTCGTCCTTCGCTTTGATGGAGTCCCAGTCCACATGGTAAACGGCCCATTCCCCGTTTCCCTTGCTGGTTTCACGGAAGAAGACACCGGCCGCGCCGCCGTCTTCCTTCTCATAGAACCACGCCTCGGTATTGTCCTCTTCGTAGGCGCGATTGAGCTGAGGCTTGACCTGTCCGAGCAACGCCCGTACCTCGGGCTGCATCATCTTCTTCTTGACCTGTCCGAACCGCTCCTTGTTCATGAAGCGGTCAACTTGCGCCTTGGCAAGCTCTTCCTTCAGGCGCTCGTTCTCGGGATCGAAGACCAAAGCCGTTTCGAAGATGTCGATCGCCCGCGTGTAGTCGCCAGCTTTGTCGATGTATTCGTGCGCGATCACGATCTCTTCGTCGCTCTTCATGCGAATCGCGGCGGTTTGGATATCGGTCAGCTCGGCACCAACCTCGATGCCCTGGCTGTTGATGAAGTCGATCAGCATTCCGGTCAGCCCTTCTGAGCCGGTCGCGACCATCTCTTCCAGCTCCGACGCCTTGGCCTGCAGAGACTCTGCGGTTTCGGCGCCCTCTTCGGCAGATTCCTCGACGCCGGCCGCGATCTGCTCGGTGAGCGTCCTGATCTCGCCTCGCTTGGCGTCGAGATCAGCCTTCGCCTGCTCAATGAGGGTCCAGGCTTCTTGTGCTTCCTGAGCCTTCCGCTCTTCGTCGGATGGTCCGGTCGAGCAAGCGGTCAGGTTGACGAGCAGAATCGCCGCAAGGGCGTAACCAATGAGAGCGAGAAGCCGTCCTTCGCGCATGCGGAAATCCTCCGTTCTGATGGGTAGCGTCGGGCAGGGTCGTGGTACGACCTCAGCGCGCGGGTGGGAAACTTCAAGGTACCACAGGGTTTCGAGGTGAACAAGGTGGCCTCGGGAGCGCCGCTTTCATTCCCAACGTGCTCGTGAAACAATACGTTGCCTGACATTTGTCCCTAGGTCTCCTAGGTCGATTTCGCCTGGAGAACGGTAACCGATGCCGGATGGTTCCCAACCGACGGAAGAAACTGCATGTCCCGTTTCGAAGCCCTGAAAGATCCCCTCGCACGTGCCATCGATCGCGCCGTTCAGGAGGTGCTCGATAGTGAGCTCCCCGGAACGTTGCTTCAGAACGAGGCCGTTTCACTGCTTGCCGAGGCGCAAGCCGATAGCAGCGCCAAGCTTCTTGCTGCTGTCGCGCGAATCGACCAGGCGGGTAGCCAAGGCGGCCTGCTTGCAGCCCTACTCGAGGAAGCCAACGAGTATGGCAGCCGCAGCGCGTTCTTCGTCGCCCGAGAGCACGGCGTCGAGGGTTGGTCCAGCAGTGGGTTCCGATTTGACGCCGAGGAGCTCGGAGGGCGTCACTTCGGTTTCGGCCGCGAGCCCTTCGCACAGCTACGGGCCGCGAACGGTGCGATCCGCGTCGAAGGAGACGATATTGGCCGCTTGGCCACGGCAATCGGCACCGCGGCTGGCGCGGAGGGTGTGTTCTTGCCCTTCGTGCTGCGCAACGAGCTCGCCGGTTTTCTCTACGTCGAGCGCGACGAGACCGAGCCAGCGCTCGATGTCGCGACCTTGCGACTGCTGTGCCATCTGGCCGGACTGAGTATCGAGACGCTGCCGACGCGCGGCGCGGGCGTTTCGCCGGCGCTGCGCGATCACGAAGCGGCCGAGACGTCCTTGCCGCTCTTCGCGGCTGCTGCGGCGGCTGCAGTGGTTGGCCACATGGTCGCCGAGGAAGAGGAGCAGGTCACGGCCGGTGATGCACAAGATCACAGTGCCGACACCGAGGTCGCGGAAAACGACGCTGCGGGCGGTCTTGCCGACGATGCAGCCAGGGATGACGACGGTGAGGCCACTCCGACCGAGGTCGCGGACCGCCCGGTAGAAGATCCCGTCGAAGTCGTGGCCCCGGAGGCTTCGGCCGAGCCGGCTGCAGAGACCACCGCCGATGTTCTCGAGCTGATGACCGAAGACGCCGCCGGACCGACGAGCGATGGCCTCGCCGCGGAAGCGGGCGACAGCGACACGGTCGAATTCGAGGAGGTGACACCTCCACCCGTACCCGAGCCCGTGGTTCCGATCGAAGCGCTCGACGAGACCGTCGTCGAGAAGCCGCCGGTAAGCTCGCCTGCCACGGCTGACGAAACCTATCCACTGGTCGATCCGACGGTGGATCTGGAAAGCGATGCGGCAGATGCCACAGCAGTGACCCTGCCGCCAGAGGTCCCCTACGTCGACGGCGCCGGGAACGATACCCAGGCTACCTCTCCGCCGATTACCGTCCGCCCCGAGCCCAGCGCCGAGGTGGAGGAGCTGTTCGGCGAAGAGACCATCACGGAGCAGATCCAGGTCGACGCCAGCTTCCCTCGCATTCGCTCGGACGCCGAAGTGGCACGCGAGGAGGAGGTCGAGCACGAGAACGACACCCTCGAGCTGGAACCCATCGACCCGTCGTTGATCCAGGCCGACGAGGATGTTCTTGCGGTCGACGGTGGGGAGATCGCGGCACAGACGAAGGCCGTGCCCGCGGCCGAGGCGCCCGTGCAGGCCGCAGAGGCTCCAAAAGAGGTCTCGTTCGAGCTCGACGACAGCCGTTTCGCCACACCGAGTCCGCAACAGACCGTTCGTCTCGACCTCGATCAGCTCGAAAATCAAGCCGCCTCACCGCCGCCCGCCGCGCGGATCGACGCCGCGCTCGACTCCCCGACGCCGAGCCCGCCACCCGTGGACCCGCATGCGCACAGCGAAGATGCGACCTTGATGGCAGAGCGCAGCGCGGTCTATCGGCCGCCCGCGGAGCCGGCGGACCCGCCTGCTTCCGCCCGCAAGAGCACAGAGGTCGCACCTCCGGCAGATCTTTCCGGTCCGGGCTCCGCCTTTACGGCAGGCGGTTCGGACGGTGACCAGGCGTTGCGCGAAGAGGCACGCCGCTTGGCTCGTCTCTTGGTCAGCGAGATCAAGCTCTACAACGAGGATCAGCTCGAGGAAGGGCGGCGCGAAGGCAACATCTACAACCGTCTGCGCGAGGACATCGACCGCTCTCGCAAGATGTACCACGAACGGATCGATCCGCGCCTGACCGATGCCGACGACCACTTCCACCAGGAGTTGGTCGATCGCTTGGCAGGCGGCAATGCCGACCTCCTCGGCATGTAGGGTCCATGCCCTGAACGGCTTAGAATCACGTATCCGGATTCACCAGTCGGCTGCTATACTCGCTGTTCGCTTTTGATGGGCTTTTGGGGTCCATAGCTCAGCGGTTAGAGCAACCGGCTCATAACCGGTTGGTCCCTGGTTCAAATCCAGGTGGGCCCACTACTCGCTATGGTGGTGAGAAGCGGGAACATGGTCGTCGAGCGAGATCGTCGTCGCTGAAATGCGGAAGTTCTAGGTAGACGGGAGTCGCCACGAAAATGCCAGGCCATCTGGAATCGATTGTTGCCCTGCAACGAACCCTGAACGATCTTTCTGCCGCCAAGCGCCAGCTGGACGGTGTGCCCGAGTGGATGCAGGAGCTTCACGAGGAGCATCAGAAGAGAAAGTCGGAGATCGACGCTGTCGACGAGGCAGCGGAGCAAGCAGGCAAGAACCGTCGGGAGTCCGAGGCCGCGATCGCCGATGCGCAGCAGAAGCTGGAGCACTATCAGGCGCAGGTGAGCAAGATCTCGACCCAGCGCGAGTACGGCGCCCTGCTCAAAGAGATCGACACAGTCAAGCAAGAGATCGGCGACGGTGAGCAGATCGTAGTGGATTCGCTCGAGAAGCTAGAAGTTGCCGAAAAGGAGCGCGACCGCCTGCGCGAAGAGTTCCGCGACTTGGACGAGCGCTACAAGACCGAGCTCACCAAGTGGGAAGCCGAGAAGCCGGCCGTCGCCAAGAAGGTTTCTTCGCTCGCGACGCGAGAGAGCAAGCTCCGTGAAGTGGTTCCGCGGAACATTCAGACACTCTTCGACCGGCTCGTGCAGCGGACGGACGCTCAGGCGCTGGCTCGGGTGGCCAAGGTCACCACCATGCGCAAGAACTCCAATGCATCCTGGCACTGCACCGACTGTCACTACCAGGTGCGTCCCCAGGTCGTCGTCGAGATCCGCAACCAAGGCACCTTGGTGCAGTGCGAGAGCTGTAAGCGGATTCTCTACATCGATGATGCCGAGGATCCGAACACCCCCTCCTAGCCCACGAGATTCGCTCCCGTCGAGCAGCTGAGAGGCGGGACGTTTGCCAAATGGTCGAAGATCGAGAAGATGTTCGCAAGGCAGCGGAAAGGGTTGCTGACATCGAATCTCGCATTCAGCGGGCATGTCGGCGAGCCGGCCGTGATCGTTCCGAAGTCACCCTGATTGCCGTCAGCAAACGCCAGCCGGTCGCAAGGATCGAGGCGGCTGCGGCAGCTGGACTGACGGTCTTCGGCGAGAGCCAGGTCCAGGAAGCGGTGGCCAAGAGTGCCGAGCTCCCTGCGGATATCGACTGGCAGCTCATCGGTCATCTCCAGTCCAACAAGACCGCGGCTGCCGCTCGGCTCTTCTCGACCATTCACTCGCTGGATCGGGCCAAAATCGTTGCCCGAATCGAACGAGAGGCCGAGAAGCTCGGGCGATCCGTGACGGGCTTCCTACAGGTCAATCTCGGGAACGAGGACTCCAAGCACGGCTTTTCTCAACAAGGCTTCGTCGAGACGATTGCCCCCTGGGCCCGGCTCGCGCACGTGCGGATCATCGGATTGATGGCGATCCCACCAAACGAAGCAGATCCGGCGCGGACACGGCACTGGTTCCGCGCGCTGCGGGCGCTGCGAGACGAGGTCAAGGAACACCCAGCTTGGCGAGGCCGCCCGTTCGGTGCGCTTTCGATGGGCATGAGTCAAGACTTCGAGATCGCGATCGAAGAGGGCGCGACACATATACGAGTCGGTACCAGCCTTTTCGGCACCCGCGCGGTCTAAATAGGCTTCGCCTGCGAAAAGTTGCACAATTCTGTTAGCATTTTCAGCCCGCTACGAGGAATCCACATATGTCCATGTGGCTTCTATCGTCAAGTGCATCAGAAGGGTGGGCGACCATGAACCTGACGCCTCTCGACATTCAGAAGATGACCTTCCCGACGCGCCTTCGGGGCGTCGATCCACTCGAGGTGGAGCGGTTTCTCGAGCTCGTCGCTGAAACGATGGCGTCGCAACTGGCCGATCTTGCTCGGCTGGAGCAGGGAAACAGAGATCTGGAGAAGCGGCTCGCCGAAGCCGAGCGAAAGCAGGAAGCGACCCAAGAGTCACTCCTTCACGCCCAAAGGCTTTCTCAGGACATCATGGTCAACGCACGACGGGAAGCGGAGATCCTGGTCAAGGAAGGCGAGGTTGCCGCCGACACCATCGTTTCCCAGGCGATCGAGCAAGCGAACAAGATCGAAGGCAAGATCTCCGAGCTTCGGGCGATGCGGAGAGACCTGCAGCTCAAGTTCAAGAACACCCTCGATTTGTTCCAGCACATCTTGCAAGCCGAGATGCACGACGCCGAGAACACCGCGGTGATTCGCACCTTGCCGCGCAAACGCAAAACGTCGTAGCAAAGCCCCATGGTGGGCCGATCATCCCAACCCGTGGCTGCCCTGCCGGCAGCCACGTCCCGACTGTTCTCCGAGCACGAATCTTCAGTCTGGCTTCGGTCTGAAGCCCGGCCGTTCATGATCTGTCAGATCTTGTGCCGGGGTGACAGCGAAGATCTTCGTTGGCTGTTCGGTCAGATCGAAGAGCCGGAGATCGTTCAGATCGCGAGAGAACTGGGACCGAGGCGCCTCGACGCCCGAAACCGCGCGTTCTGGTCGTGGCTTCTAGAAACACCAATCGATCCTCCACCGCAAGCGCCGTGGCCGCTCGCCTGATGGAGGCTCAGCTTCTCCCGAGCGCGATGCTAGGCCTCCTGCGCCAGCTCGCCCTGCAGTCGTGGTCTCACGACTTCTATCTTGCGGGAAGTGCGGCGCTTGCCATGCATCTCGCGCATCGCAAGCCGTATGGTCTCGATCTCATGAGTCGCAGCGTGCGGCTGGTCAGCCCCGAGCGTCGCGATCTGATGGGCGCGCTTGCGGACGCTGGGATGAAGGCCGAGGTCGAGACCGCGCGCGACGGATTCCTCGACCTGCGGTTCACGGACGAGCAGGGGTTCGCGGACGGAACGCCGGTTCGGCTCTACTATTACCCCTATTCGCTGGTCGAACCGGCGGTCGAGGTCGACGGTATGGCGATCGCATCTGCGATCGATCTGGCGCTGATGAAACTCGGTGCCATCATCAGTCGGGGAGCGCGGCGAGATTTCGTCGACCTCTTCTTACTCTGCCAAGGACAGCCCTTGGAATCCGTCCTCGAGGTCTCGCACGAGAAGTTTCCCAAGGTACGCGATTTTCCGCTTCAGGCACTCAAGGGCCTCTCGGACTATGAGATTCTCGCCAGCGAGCCCATGCCAAAGCTGGAGATTCCGCTGCGCTGGGCGACGATCGAGTCCTGGCTGACGGGAGAGGTCAGGCAACTGGCACGGCAGCAGCTCGGATTGCGACGACCTTCAGAAGACCATGCGTGAGCGCTCGACGCGCACCCATGGCTCTGGATCAGACAATGGGCGCATAGACGCGATTGCCGAGAACCGACGCTCCAGGCGGCGGCTTGTAGCCGGCAATCACGTTGTGAACCAGGCGGTCCTCGATCCGCGAATCCGCCGGCAAGACGACGCGCGGCCCGACCAGGCTGCCCCGGACGCGGCTACCACGGCCAACCACGGCGCCTGGTAGCAGGAGGGAATCGGTCACTTCCGCACCCGATTCGACCCGTGCACCCTCCTCCAGCACCACGCGGTGAACCAGAGCATCCTCGGCGACCTCGACACCCTCGCCGCGCCAGGCACCACGCCAGAGACGGCGTGGGACGTTTCCGCGCCCCCAGTCGAGCGCGGCATCACGGTAGCGAGCTGGCGTGCCCAAGTCGTGCCACGGCCGGTTGATCGTCACAGTGTGAATCGCTCGCCCGGCTGCCAGCAGCGGCAAATAGAGGTCCGCTACGATGTCTGCTGGCCCCGTCGGAAGCTCATCGAGCAGGGCAGGATCGAGAATGTGTGCGCCGGTGAAGACGAATCGACGGGCGACTTCGCCAATGGGCTCGCTGTCGCGCATCTGCACCACGCAGCCGCGCGAGTCCACGCCGACACCACCGCCATACGCGGTCGGTGAGGCGGTCTTGTGAAGGAGCAAGGTCGCTGCAGCGCCGTGTTTGCGGTGGGTGGCGAGTAGCTTGGACCAGGGCCAGTCGCACAGCGCATCGCCATTGACGAGGATGATTTCGGTCGCATCACGCAAGGTGTCGCGCAGCGGACCGAGCGCACCCAGGGTGCCGAGAATCTCTCGTTCTTCCGAGTAGACCAAGGGTAGCGGACCGTAGACGACCCCGAATTGGTCGCGAACGGCGCCGCCGCGGTGATGCAGATTGATCGCCGCCAGCTCACAACCATGGGCGACCAAACTGTCGAGCGTTCGGGCGGCTACCGGACGACCGCAGACTGGAACCAGCGGCTTGGGCACGGAAAGCGTCAAAGGGCGAAGGCGCGTACCCAGGCCGGCACACAAGACCAACGCACGCAAGCGGTCTGACATGGCAGCTAGTCGGTGAAGGCCATGTGGGGTGGCGAGTCTGGATTCTCCTGACGATGGTCAGCGTAGAGACGAAGATAACTCCGCCGCTCGGCCGTCTCGGGATCGAAGCCACAGCGCTTCGCGACGCGCTCGCAGTCAGGCCCTTCGAACTCGGCGAAGTCGCCGATCGGCGTGTGATCGAGCGCAATCACGATCGATCCGAGTCGCCACTCTTCGCGAATCTTCTGGTACCGCCCGACAACTTTGTACCCCAGTGCTTCGAGAATCGCCCGCATCTTCTTGGCATCGCCTGCCGAAGTTTCGTGCTCTTCTCGAACCTTGACCTTGCCGTCGAACTTCGCGGGCCCCTTATAGGTCAGCGAGGTCCCTCTTCGGTCGACCCGGAGACGCAAGACATGCCCGGCCTCTGAAAGTTGACCATCTCGATCGAAGAGCCAGTTGTCCTCATGCGCACCTGATCCTTCACACTCTGCAGAAAGATCAATGAGCCGTTCACGCAGCACGCTGTGCTCGACATTGGCGAACTTCAGCTCGCGCTCGGACGAGCCCTGGTCTTCGGCCATATTCCCTCTCCGGTGATGACGGTCTTAGCCAGCTTCGGCCATGCGATCAAGCATGCGAACCATGGCCCGGATCCCGCCATAGAAGTTACTGATGTTAAATTTCTCGTTGGGAGAATGAAGACGATCGTCCGAGAGGCCGAACCCCAGCAGGAGAATCGGTACTTCGAGGACCTCGGAAAACGTCCCGACGATCGGAATCGACCCGCCTTCGCGAACGCGAACAGGCGGCTTCCACACGTCCGCCATCGCTGCACAAGCGGCAGCCACGAGCGGTCCGTCCGTTTCGACCAGAACCGGCTTGGCGCCATGGTGGGTCTTGACTTCGACGGTCACGCCCGGAGGTTTGATCTCCTCGACGTACGCGGTGAACAGCTCGGTGATGCGATCGGGATCTTGATCGGGAACCAGCCGCATCGACACCTTGGCACCGGCCCATGAAGGGAGGATGGTCTTGGCACCCTCGCCCATGTACCCACCGAAAATCCCGTTGAGGTCGCATGTCGGACGCGCCCACACGCGCTCGAGGGTGGTGTAGCCCTCTTCACCGAAAACTTCTGGCACACCGATTTCGGCCTTGTACGCCTCGGCGTCGAAGGGAAGGCTGGCGAATTCCTTACGCTCCCAATCTTCGAGCGGTCGAACATCGTCGTAGAAACCCGGGATGGAGATTCTTCCGGTATCCGCATCCCGCAGCCGATCGACGATCCGCCCGAGGGCATTGAGAGGGTTGGTCACGGCGCCGCCAAAGCTTCCCGAGTGCAGATCACGATTCGGCCCGGTAACCTTGAGCTCGACGTAGGCCATTCCCTTGAGGCCATAGAGCAAGGAGGGCTGTCCGGGACCGTACATCGCAGAGTCCGAGACCACGACACAATCGGCCGCCAGCTTTTTGCCAGCGTCTTTGCGCACGAAGCGCTCGATGGCTTCGCCGCCCGACTCCTCTTCGCCTTCGACGATGAACTTGACATTGACAGGCAGGGAGCCGCGCTCAGCCAGAATGCTGGCAACCGCCTTGAGGTGCGCGAAGCTCTGACCCTTGTCGTCCGTCGCGCCGCGTGCCACCAACAGATCGCCTTCGACCGTGGGTTCGAAAGGATCGTTTCGCCACAGCTCGATCGGATCGACGGGCTGCACATCATAGTGCCCGTAGAAAAGTACTGTCGGCTTTCCGGGTGCGCCCAACCACTCCCCATAGACCAACGGATAGCCCTTGCCATCTGAGATCTGCTCTGTCTGGAGGCCCGCGGCACGCATTTTCTCTTCGAGAAAGCTCGCGCACCGCAAGACATCATCGCGGTATGCGGGATCGGTCGAGACCGAAGGAATTCGGAGATAGTCCTTGAGCTCTTCGAGATAGTTCGTTTGCTCGCGGTCGACGCGGTCGAGGACATCCCGACTGGACGTGGTCGGCATCCGTGGTTCTCCCATCTTTGGCCTGGATGTTTGCGAATTCTGACTCCGCACGTGATCGTACGAACCAGCTTATGACTCTACCAGGTTATGCTTTATTGATCGGTATGACGGGTCTCTGGCGGGCTTGCCAATCGGCGAAGATTGACGGCATTGACGAAGGAATGCGCAATAACTGCCGATAGAATCGTCTCTCTCATCAAGGTTAGACCGGCAAAGAGGGCGCCCGCGAGGAGGGCAAATACCGTCCATGATCCAACCAGCCGGTCAGGACCCGTGTGCATCAAAGCGAAGAGAAGGGTCGCCCACACCCAGCCCCAGCTTCCCTGCACCGCGCCGCGGAAGAAGAGCTCTTCGGCGAACCCAGATACCAGCGCGATGGCCACTGCTTCGCTTTCCGACACGCCTACCAGCATCTGACGGAGGCGCTCTTCGAGCTTCGCGAAGGGCGAGAACCATCGACGGCCGAGGTCCGTGAGGACCAGGATGAGCCCACCAGCGCCGAGGCCCCAGGCGATATCGCCGAAGAGCGTCGCTGGAACGAAGAAGAGATCGATCGGAACCGAACCACGCTCGAGGCCGATCCAGATCACCGCCGCGACAGCCAAGAGGAAGTAGAAGACCGCAGAGGCCCGATAGAAGCGTCCCGGCTCGATTGGTTCTGGCGTACTTTCTTCCTGCAAAGACTCAGGCAAGAAAATCTCCCTCGTGGGTCGGCTCGGTCGGGACGGGCCGGCGAACCTGCGGAGCCTTGGTGGCTGCTCGGGATCGCCAGACCTGTCGCGAGCTCAGGTCGATGATCCTGTCAGGCCGAACCGAAGCGTCAAGAGCGACTGTCGACCCGGGCACGCTCAGCGCATGGCCCGCTCGCTAGTCATCGAAGCTACGGCCCGTCGCCTGCCAGTCGGCAAGGAATCGATCGAGACCGCTCGTCGTCAGCGGGTGCTCGTAGAGTTGGGCCAGGATCTTGAACGGGAGGGTGGCGACATGGGCACCAAGCTGCACGGATTGGACGATGTGCTGGGGATGCCGGACCGAGGCGACCAGAACCTGGGTGTCGAACCCGTAGTTGTCAGTCATCGAGACAATGTCTTCGATCAGGCCCATGCCGTCTTCACTGATGTCGTCGAGACGTCCGACGAATGGTGAGATGTAGGTCGCCCCAGCCTTGGCAGCCAGCATGGCCTGTGCGGGCGAGAAGCAGAGAGTGACGTTGGTTTCGATCTCTTCTTCCGTCAGTGTCCGTACCGCAACCAACCCTTCGGGCGTTAGCGGCACCTTGACGACAACGTTCTCGGCCAGGTCAGCGAGTCGACGACCCTGGTCGATCATGCCTTCCCGGTCTGTTGCGAGCACTTCGCCACTGACCGGTCCAGGAACCATCTCCGCAATGGCCTTCACTGTGGGCAAGTAGGACTTCCCCTGCTTGGCGATCAAACTCGGATTGGTCGTCACGCCATCGACCATGCCCCAGTCGAGACCGTTTTCGATCTCTTCGAGATCCGCAGTGTCGAGAAATAGCAGCATGACTAGTTCACCGGCGGTTCACCGGCCTCCTCTGTTGATTCTTCATCGGCGGGAGCATCTTCTTCGGAGGGATCAGTCGCGCGGGTCGCGTCGTCTCGATCCTCGTCTTTGGCGGCATCGGACGCTGTGGCTTCGGAGTCACCAGCCTCGGCGTCTCCGGTTGCGGCGTCGTCAGCAGCGAGCTCGTCTTCTTCCTCTTCCTCCGACTCGACGACCTTGGCGACGGCAACCAGCTGGTCATCGCTGTCGAGATTCATCACCCTCACGCCCTGGGTCGCGCGGCCGATCGTTCGAAGCTGTTCGTTGATCGGAATGCGAATGAGCTGCCCATCTTGAGTGATCAGCATGACGCCATCGCCGTCTTGCACTTGCTTGACGCCAACGACCTCGCCGGTCCGATCGAGGCCCTTGAGATTGAGAATACCCAGACCGCCGCGACTCTGCCGCCGGTACTCAGAGAGTGCCGTCCGCTTGCCGTAGCCGCGGCTCGCGATGGTCAACAGATCTCCCTCTTCCTCGAGGACCGTGAGTGAGACGACACGATCTCCCGGACGCAGCTTGATGCCGCGAACACCGCGCGCGGTGCGTCCCATCGAACGGACGCCAGTCAAGCTGCCACTGCCGTCGGCAAGGTCCTCGTCGGCCTCGGGGAAGCGGATGGCGTAACCCAGTGCGGTCGCCAACAAGACATCGTTCTGCCCATCGGTTGCACGCACGTCGAGCAGCCGGTCGCCTTCCTCGACACCGACGGCGATGATGCCGCCGACCCGCGGCCTAGAGAAGGCCTCGAGAGGTGTCTTCTTGACCGTACCTTGATGGGTCGAAAAGAAGAGAAAGCCCTCACCAAAGTCCCGCACGGCAACCGTGGTCGCGACATGTTCCTCGCGATCGAGCTCGAGGAGATTGACGATGGCCTTGCCACGAGACGTCGGCCCGAGCTCAGGAATCCGATGGACCTTGATCCAGTGAACCCGCCCACTCTCCGTAAAGACCAGCACGTAACTATGCGCAGAGGCCACGTAGATGTGCTCGACGAAATCGTCTTCTTTCGTCGCCATGCCACGGCGACCCTTGCCGCCCCGGCCTTGCTCTCGATAGAGCGCGAGCGGTGATCGCTTGATGTAGCCGCTCTTGGTGACCGTGATCACCATGTCGTCATCCGCGATCAGATCTTCGATCGAAATGTCGTGCGTGCTCTGCAGGATCTCGGTTCGCCGCGGATCACTGTAGCGGTCCCGAATCTCGACCAGCTCTTCTTTGATTACTTCGAGCAAAAGCTGATCAGAAGCGAGGATCGCCCGCAGGCGCTCGATCAGGGCGCTAATCTCTTGATATTCCGCGACGATCTTCTCGCGCTCGAGGCCGGTCAGACGCTGCAAGCGCATGTCGAGAATCGCTTGCGCCTGAACTTCTGAGAACGCGAAGCGCGAGACGAGGTTTTCACGTGCTTCGGTCGGCGTGTGACTGGACCGAATCGTGGTGATGATCTCGTCGATATGGTCGAGCGCCTTGAGCAGGCCTTCGAGGATATGGGCCCGTTCTTCCGCTTTTCGGAGATCGAATCGGACACGCCGAATGACGACGGTCTTTCGGTGATCGAGGAAGTGAGAGAGAAAAGACTTGAGATCGAGCAAGCGCGGCTGACTGTCGACGATCGCGAGCATGTTCATGCCGAACGACGTTTGCAGCTGCGTTTGCTTATAAAGGTTATTGAGCACGACCTCGCCGAGCTCGTCACGCTTGATTGCAATGACGATCCGAATACCGTTTCGATCCGACTCGTCTCGGAGGTCGGAGATGCCCTCGATCCTTTTCTCGCGGACCAACTCGGCGATCTTCTCGATCAGCCGTCGCTTGTTGACCTGGTAGGGGATCTCACTGACGATGATTCGTTCACGGTCGTTCTTGAGCTGCTCGACGATGGCGCGGGCGCGCACGTGAATGGTGCCGCGTCCCGTCAGATAGGCATCGCGGATGCCACGGGTCCCGTGAATGGTCGCGGAGGTCGGAAAGTCCGGACCCGGCATCACCGTCATCAGCTCGTCGATCGAAACTTGAGGATTGGCGATCAACATCTGGACCGCATCGATGGTCTCACCGAGGTTGTGCGGCGGAATGTTGGTTGCCATGCCGACCGCGATACCCGCCGATCCATTGACCAGCAGGTTGGGGAACCGCGCCGGCAAGACCTGTGGCTCGGTTTCCGACCCATCGTAGTTGACCGTCCAATCGACCGTATCTTTATCGATGTCCTCGCGTAGGAGCTCCTCGGCGATTCGCATCAAGCGAACTTCGGTGTATCGCATGGCGGCGGGGTTGTCGCCGTCGATGGAGCCGAAGTTTCCCTGGCCGTCGACCAGCATGTAGCGCAGGGAGAAGTCCTGCGCCATGCGAACGAGCGTGTCGTAGATCGCGCTGTCGCCATGCGGGTGGTACTTACCCATGACATCACCGACGATGCGGGCAGACTTCTTGTACGCACGTCCGGCACGGTTGCCGGCTTCCCACATGCCGTAGAGCACGCGGCGATGAACGGGCTTGAGCCCATCGCGCACATCGGGCAAGGCACGCCCGATGATCACGCTCATCGCGTAGTCGAGATAGCTCTTCTTGAGCTCGTCCTCGATGCCGACCGGCTGGGCGGCTGGAAGGGTCGGTGTTTCGTCAGCCATGGATGGTGGCGATCCTCAGAGCGTTCATTTTCGAGCAGCGTTCGCGATCAAACATCCAGGTTACGGACGTCGAGTGCATTCTCGACGATGAAGTCACGCCGAGGTTCGACCGCGTCTCCCATGAGAATGCTGAAGACCTCGTCGGCCGCTTCCTCGTTGTCGATTCGTACCTGTAAGAGATTGCGGACCTCCGGATCCATCGTGGTTTCCCACAGCTGATCAGCGTTCATCTCACCAAGACCCTTGTAACGCTGAATCGACATGCCTTTCTTGGCGCCGTCGAATAGGTGGGTCAGTGCTTCGTCGAGTTTTTCGTACTCGCTGGTCTCGTCGCCTTGAACCAGGGTGAACCGGTTGGCCATCAAGGCTTCGACGCTGGCTTCGTCTGCTGCCATGGCCCGGTACTCGGCCGTGGCCAAAAGATTGCGATCGATCGAGACGTCTCGAT
>CALFAM010000057.1 GCA_937948815.1 uncultured bacterium | reverse complement strand
GCACCTCGCGCTCCTGCAGCCGCAACACGAGGTCTGTGGTCTGTTGGAACATGACGTTGCGATCGTCGTCCCCGTGCACGAAGAGGACGGGTGACGTCCAATTGTCCACCGAGGCAACGGGGGACGATTCTCTGGCCAGCTCGAGGTCGGCCTCGGTGAGGCCCCAGGCGCCGCCCGGGAGCGGAAAGCTCGTGCCGCGGAAGGCCCAATCATGGACCCCATGGAGATCGACGCCGG
Organism: uncultured bacterium; assembly: GCA_937948815.1. Classification (GTDB taxonomy): domain Bacteria; phylum Acidobacteriota; class Thermoanaerobaculia; order Multivoradales; family J023; genus J023. Next base: position 43,785 of record CALFAM010000057.1, on the reverse strand, counting down.
CAGCGAACAGGTCTGAGTTCCGCGCCAGCCCCATGGCCGTCAGCAAGCCGCCATACGAGCCTCCCCAGAGGCCGATCCGCGCACCGTCGACATCGTCGCGCGCGGCCAAGTAGTGGCCTGCTGCCACCACGTCTTGGTACTCGGACGCCCCGCGAGGACCCTGCTGTGGGGCCTGGCGGAAGGCCTGGCCATAGCCGATGCCGCTGCGGAAGTTGACCGACAAGACGACGTAGCCGTTGCGTGCGAGGTATTGATTGAACGCGTACGCATGGGCGTAGTAGTCGTTGTAGTGCCAGCCGAGGAGCATCTGGCGGATCGGCCCGCCGTGCAGGAAGACCACCGCCGGGTGTTGGGTCACGTCAGCCGCGCCCGTTTCTGCCGCGCCCGTTTCAGCCGCGCCCGTTTCTGCCGCGTCTGTACTGGTGGGTGGCAGGAAGAGCTGGCCGTGAATCTTGGTGTCGTCCTCGGCGAGGAACGTGACCTCCTGCGGTGTCACCAAATCGTCGACCGGGAACTTGGGCGGCCAGCTCGCCGGTGCCAAGGTCTTGACGCCGCCGCCATTCAAGGCCACTTTGATCTCCATCGGAGTCTTGGCGTCGGCGGCGCGGAATGCGAGGTGCCGCCCAAAGAGCGGCGTGGGGTCGACCTCGATTCCACTTCCGCGTCCCAGGCGTCTCATGCCGCCGCGTTGCGCGCTGAGGCTGTACATGTGGCGGCGGTTCGTATCGCCGTGGTTTCCCCAGACCAGCACGGTTTCCTCGTCGCGCGAGACCTTGAAGCCCTCGATCTCACCAGGGCCTGGCGTCAGGTCCACGGCGCCATCATCCGCGGGCAGACCGTCGGGATCAGGCCCATCCCAGAGCGCCACCCGGTAGAGGTGGTTCCACCCTTCGTGCTCGGATGTGAAGAGCAGGTAGTCATCGTTGTAGGCGAATGCCAGGGGCTGTGCCGGGTAGTACTGGGCGTATCCGCCGGCGTTCGCGGGAGCTTCCCAGATCTTCTGGGCATTCGGGTAGCCGAGGTGCATGACCCAGATGCTGAAGGAGTTGCTGCGGGTGAGATCGTAGCGCTCGCCGATCTTGGCGCCCGGCATGCGCAGGAATGCCAACCGTCGACCCTTGCGTGAGAAGACCGGGAAGGCGTCACGGTGGACGCTCGGCTCGATCCAGGTGACGGTTTCCTCACTACGGCTGTAGAGGCCGATGAACGAATGATCACCCCGATCGCTGACGAACGCGATGCGCAGGCCGTCCCCAGACGCTGCGAGGCTGCCCAAGCTGCCGCGCGCCGTGAACAGGACCTTGGGCTCGGCTGCGCCGCTGGTTTCCTCGGCGCCGGCCTCGGATGACTCCGCGGTCGTGTCGGCTGGCGGTGGCGTCAGCGAGACTTCCATGACCTGGCTGCCGCGAACGAACAGCAGTGACTCGCCCGAGGGGGTCACCACACCGCCACCCCCTTCTGCCAGTCGCCAAGGTGGGCGCGAGCCGTCCGTGAGCACCGCCCAAATCGCCCGTTCGGCACCGTTCGGATCGCTCGTCGGATTGGCGATCTCACCGGCGGCATTGGGAGCCGAGCCGCGCGTGTACACCAGCACCGAACCGTCCGGCACCATCGCGAGGTTGGACAGCGGCTGGCCGTCGTCTTGTGTGTAGCGGGTGAGCTGTGCCGGTGTGAACTCTGGTCCCGCCGCGGTCCAGATGTTGCGGATGCCGCGCGTGTTCTCGGTCCACGCGATGCGCGGTGCCGCGGATGCGGCGGTCAGCTGAGAGATCAGCGGACGACTCAGCATCTCGTGCATCGTGTCGATGGTCTGCGGGCCCATCTGCTGGCGCAGCAATTCCTGCAGTGAGGCGAACCTTTCCTGCGCGGGGCTCATTTCCTGGTCGTGGCCCAATTCCTGGGCTCGAAGAGGGGCGGCAATCGTCGCCGGCACGATCAAGGCGCCAGCCAACAGCAAGAACAAACGCACGCATGCGAGCTTCATCAGTCAGTTTCCTCCGGAGGGCGCCAGAACGGCTTCGGTACGAGCGGCAGCGAGCTTATCGCGGCTCGTCATCAGCGGGCCAGATCTCGAGTTGGCCAGTCAGTTAGGGTTCAGGCGGGAAGCCAGTGCCCGAGCGAGCCGATCCGCGCTTCCCGCTGCCTGGCCGAAGTAGAGCTCCGGCTCGATGGCTTCGATTTCCATCAGCTTGGGGCCCTGCGGGCTCTCGACCCAATCGACACGGGCGAACAGCGGCTGGCATCCGGCAAGCTCGCCGACACGCGCGAGCACGTCCGTTGACCAGGCGATCACGTCCGCGCCAACCGACGTTTTCTGGACCGAGCCTCCGTGCTCAACCTGAATGCGGAATTCACCTGCGGCGGCACGCTTGACCACCGCATGGCTGAAACCTCCGTCGATCAGAACCATGGATGTCTCCCCGCGCTCGAATATCGCCTTCATCAGCGGCTGGACCAGCAGGTCGTGATCGGCAGCCATGGCGTCGAGCTGCGACTGGATGACATCAGCGGTGAGTGCGCCTGTACGCCAGGCGCGCTCACCGCTTGCGTCGATGGTGGGTTTGATCACCAAGTCGTCGCTCTCGAGCCACTGGCGTAGGGCGCCGAGGTCGCGCGACGTGCCACGCTCGATCAGCACGGTCGGCACGGTTTCGACGCCGGCGCCGGCAAGGGCGACCAGGTAGCGCTTGTCGATGTTCCAGCGCACCACGTCAGGGGTGTTGAAGACCGTCACCCCGATGTTCTCGAGATGGCAGAGCCAGTCGGTGAACGCGCGGGGATGGCGGTGGTAGTCCCAGGTCGAACGCACCAAGACGACATCGAACTGCTGCCAGCCCTCCGCTGGATCTCGCCAGACGACTGGACGTGCCTCGAAGCCGGCGCGGATCAGGGCGTGGAGCAGCAACTGCTCGTCGGCAGGCAGGTTCGGATGTTCGGCTGAGGTGGCGACCGCGATTCGCATGCTGCGACTCTAGCCGACCCGGCCCTCCTGAGGAACGAGGACCGGGCCGCTCACCTGCTCAGTGGAGCAGTGCTTGGGCGCGCGTGGCGACCTCGCTGGGACGGAGCGGCTTGGCCATGAAGTCGTACTCTTCGGGTCGCAGCGCCTCGTTGCCCTTGAGATCGTTCACATAGCCCGAGATGAAGAGAATCTTCATTCCCGGGCGCTGGACGCGGAGCTGAGTGGCCAGGTCGTAGCCGCCGAGCCGAGGCATCTCCATGTCTGAGATGAGCAGATCGATCGCACCGTCGTAGGCGCTTGCGACGTGCAGCGCTTCGCGCCCGTCTCCTGCGGTGAGCACGGTGTATTCGCAGGTCTCCAGGCAGCGACCCAGCAGATGGCGCAGCTCGAGCTCATCCTCCACCAGCAGGATGGTGCCGGCCCGTTGGCAGTCGCTGGATGCCGCGGCGCCCTCGGCGTCTGTCTCTTGCGACTGCTCGATGGGCAAGATGATGCGGAATGTGCTTCCGTTTCGGCCGTCGCTGTGGACATCGATCCAGCCGCCGAATTGCTGGGTGATGCCGTAGGCCACGGCGAGCCCCAGACCGGTTCCGTTCTCGGCCTTCTTGGTGGTGAAGAAGGGCTCGAAGATGCGGTCTTGGATCGACTCGTCGATGCCACAGCCCGTGTCGGTGACGGCGATCACGGCGAATGGGCCAGCCTGTCCCGCGGGCGACCGTTGAGAGGCGCCGAGCGCGAGATCGCCTTCGAGCAGCTCGATGGTCACTTCGCCGCCATCGGGCATGGCGTCCTGGGCATTGAGCACCAGGTTGATCAAGACCTGCTCGAGCTTGTGAGGCGCGGCGCGGACGCGGCAACCGTGTGCGTGCGGCCGAATGCGGAAGTCGACCCGCGCGTGGATCAATGGCCGGAGCAGCGACTCCAGGCCGGCCAAGACGTCATTGAGGTCGAGAACCGTCTCCTCGATCACCTCGCGCCGGCTGTAAGCGAGAAGCTGCCCTGTCAGCGCGCTGGCACGGGCGGTGGCTTCGATGATTCCGACGACGTCTTCGTGCGCCGGTGTGCCCGGTGTGACCTCCTCGAGAAGCATCTCGCTGCGGCCGGCGATGATCGAGAGGATGTTGTTGAAATCGTGCGCGATGCCACCCGCCAGACGGCCAATGGACTCCATCTTCTGGGTCTGTTGGAGCTTGGCCTCGGCTTGCTGGCGTTGGGTGATGTCGACGATTACATTGACTGCCGAAGCGACGTTTCCCTTGTCGTCGAGGATCGGCAGGGCGTGGGCGAGACCGAGACGGCGGCTGCCATCGTCGCGCTCGATGACGACTTCCTGCCCTTTGAAGTGGCGCTTCTCCTTGATGCACCGCGCCATCCAGCACTGGTCATGGGGGATCTGCCGTCCGACCCGATCCAGGAGGCGCCACGAGCCACAGTAACGATCTTCGGGATGGTTGAGCTTGGGCTTACGTCCCCAGAGCAACTCGGCGTGGCGATTGAAGGCAGTGATTTGCCCGTCAGCGTCGCAGGTGTATGTCGCAGCAGGTATGGCTTCGAGGACTTGGACGTCAAGCACTGTAGGAGCTCCCAAGAAAGTCAGATGGGTGCTCATTCGCTCGCTCGCTGCCCACCCTGACCATGCCAACAAGAATTGCGACCGTGCTTCGAGGCAGACACGAACGACAACGCCGGTTGCGCCTCGACTAGGCTGACCGCAATGAAAAATCGGGACCGCTTTCGATTATACCACCTGAGTGGCAGGACGCCAGGTGGCGCGCCGGGCAGCCCGGTCGTTGCGGGTCAGGGAACGAACCGGTAACCCACTCCGCGCACGCTATGAATGTGCCGGGGCCGCCAGGCATCGCCTTCGAAGGCCTTGCGTAACGCAACAATGACGTTGTCGACCACACGGGTATTGGGATGGTTCGGGAGCTCCCAAACCCGGTCGAGCAGCTCACGGCGCGTGATGACCTCGTTCGGTTTCTCGGCAAAGATCTGCATCACGGCCAGCTCCTTGCGTGAGAGCTCGACCGTGCCGTCACGCGTCTTGGCTTGCCAGGTACGGAAATCGACCCAATAGTCGCCGAACGTCAACCGATCGCCCGAAGCGCTGCTGAAGGGCGGCCCCTCTTGGTTCCCGGGCGTCGGCGAGGCGGCCGTCTGTGCGTGGGGGGGCTGGGTTTGCGAGAGCTGGGGCTGGGTGAATTGCGTCTGGGTCCATTGCGCGCGCCGGAGAAGGCCTTCGGCCCGGGCGAGCAGCTCGGCGAGGTCGAAGGGCTTGACCATGTAGTCGTCGGCCCCGCTCTTGAGGCCGAAGACGACGTCGTCGGGCTGGTCGCGCGCGGTGAGGATCAGAATCGGCGTGAAGTCGCTCCGCTGGCGAAGCTCACGGCAGACGCCGAAGCCATCGATCCCGGGCAAGCCGATATCGAGCACCAGCAGATCGAATCGGCTTGCTCCCGTCAGCGCGAGCGCGGTCTCGCCGTCGGCCGCCAGCTCGACCGCGTAGCCCTTGCGCCGCAGGTTGAAGACCAAGCCGTTGGCAATCGCGGGCTCGTCTTCGACCACCAGGACCCGTAGCACGCGATCACCGTCGTCGCGGCTCATCTCACCGCCCTTCTGCGCCGTGCCGGGCACGGGAGGATCATGCGACATCGGCGCTCTCTGCGGCCTCGGCACGCGGCAAGCGAATCTCGAAACGGGAGCCTGGCTCACCGTGGCCGGAGACCGCGCGTACCGTTCCGCGCATCTCTTCCACCAAGCCGCGGACGATCGCGAGTCCCAAACCAGTGCCCATCCGTCGGCCGGCAAGATCCCGGCCGAGGCGGTAGAAGCGGTCGAAAATGCGGCCTAGCTCCCGTCTCGGAATACCGATGCCGGTGTCGATCACGATGATCTCTGCGCCCGAAGGCGTGTCGCGAACGACGCAGCGAACCGAGCCACCCGCACGTGTGAAGCGCACGGCATTGTCGATCAGGTTGTCGAGCACCCGCCGAAGGCTTTCGCGCGTCGCCATCACCCACGTGCGTGTCTTGACGTCGAAGCTGAGCTCGATCTCGGAAACGTCGAAGCGACTGCGCGCGGCTGGCTGGTAGTCCTCGAAGAAGGCGCCAAGATCGAGCGGACGCAGGCGCTCGCCGCGTCCGGAGGCCAGCCGTGAGCCGGTGAGTAGATTGTCGACCAGGTCGCTGATGCGGTCGGCTTCCTGCACGATGAATCCGACGAAGACGCCTCGCTCGTCCGCGTTGACGTCCGGTTGTTGAAGCGTCTGTGCGTGCAGCTTGATGGCTGCGACCGGGGATTTCAGCTCGTGGGTGACGTTGGAGAGGAACTCCACCTGCTTGCTCGAATAGCGACGCTCCGAGAGCGTAACGGAGAGTAGGTAGGTCAAGGCGACGATGACGAGGAAGAACAGACCGGCGCCGGTCGACTGGATAAAGACGTGAAAATAGCCCCAGTCGCCAACGCCTAACCGCGATATGAGCTGGTTGATGTCGCTCTCGAAGCGCTGCACGACGAGCACCCAGAAGACCAGCAAGGCCGTGGTGATGGCCAGCGCCAACAGGTAGATCAGCACGACCAGAAACTTCGGGGGAGGGCGACGGAGGATCGACATGGCCGTCGGGAAATCTACCACTGCACGGGCGATCACTTGCTCTCAGACGGCCCATGACAATTCTGTGACAATCCGGCGACCGAACGTGACGCGGCGAGCGGTCACGGGAAGGGATAATTGGTGAGGTCACCCAAGGTGGGTGAAGTACCGAGACGGATCACCAGACGGCTGCAAGGGCAAGACACCAAACCGAGGAGCTCATCGCGACGAAGCGCTCGAGGAAGGCATCCGAGCTTCCTTGTCAGTGGACAGGCTCCTACCAGGCGAGTGCCGTGGTGGCAGTAAGGGCACCGACTGACGAAACGGGCATCGGAGCAACCTCGTAGCGTAGGGCAAGGCGCCCGGCTCTTGATTGCACCGCGCGCGATCGACTCAAAGCAGAGAGGGATACGTGGCCATACGCACGATCATTGTCGATGACGAACCGCTCGCACGCGAGAAGCTGCGCGGCTTCCTCGAGCGGGAAGACGATGTCGAGATCGTTACCGAGTGCGGTGACGGTCGGCACGCGGTCGAGGCCATCGAAGAGCACAAGCCGGAATTGGTCTTTCTCGACGTCGAGATGCCAGAGCTCGATGGTTTCCAAGTGATCGAGAATCTCGAGTGTGACCCGATGCCGAAGATCGTCTTCACGACGGCGTATAACCAATATGCCGTCAAGGCGTTCGAAGTTCACGCGGTGGACTACCTGCTCAAGCCTTTCGACCGGGAGCGCTTCGCCGAGGCCATGGTGCAGATTCGGTCCGCGACCGAACGCGACACCCTGGCGCCCGTGCGCGAGCAGCTCGAGGAGCTGCTCAGCCAGGTGAGCCGGGAGCGTGAGCCCTACCGTGACCGGCTGGTGATCAAGACCTCTGGGCGCGTGGTGTTGCTCGAGGTCGACGAAATCGATTGGATCGACGCGGCGGGCAACTACGTGCGGCTCAATACCGGCAGCGAGAGCCACCTGCTGCGCGAAACGATGAATCGGCTCGAGGGTCGTCTCGACCCCAACCGCTTTCTCCGCATCCACCGCTCCACGATCGTCAACGTCGAGCGCATCAAAGAGCTCCAGCAGCAGTTCCATGGCGACTACCTCGTCCTGCTCAAGGGTGGGCAGCGTCTGACCCTTTCACGCAGCTACCGGGACCGTCTCCAGGAGCTGCTGGGCAAGAGCTGGTAGGCCGGACGTGACGGCAACTGTCATTCCAGGGCCGATGATGGCCGGCCCCTCCGCCTCCGGCGCGGCACCGGACGGCTTGGCGGCTGACGGTGCAGCCGAGCGCGATCGCAAGCTCGAGCACATCGAGCTGGCCGGCGACCGGCGCATTCAGCTCGATAGTCGATTCTTCGATGACTGGGCGTTCGAGCACGAGGCGTTGCCCGAGATCGCGATGGACGATGTCGATACGACGGTGTCGTTCCTCGGCAAGACCTTGCGGGCTCCGTTGCTGATTTCGTGCATGACCGGTGGCACGGATAGCGCTTCGACCATCAACCGCAATCTGGCGGCAGCAGCCGAGCGCGCGGGCATTGCCCTGGGGGTCGGCTCGCAGCGCAAGGCACTCGAAGCATCCGCTCGCGAAGCCCAGGCGCAGGTCGCGACGTTCGAGGTGCGATCCGCGGCGCCGACGGTGCCGGTGATCGGCAACCTCGGTGCCGTGCAGCTCAACTACGGTATGGGCATCGAACACTGCCGTCAGGCGGTCGAGATGGTCGGGGCCGACGCCTTGGCGATTCACCTCAACCCACTCCAGGAAGCGATTCAGCCGGAAGGACAGTGCGATTTCCGAGGGCTGTTGCCGAAGATCGGCGAGGTCGTTCGTGAGCTGGGCGTACCGGTGATCGCCAAAGAAATCGGCTGCGGCATTCGAGCTTCGACGGCTCGGGCGCTGGCGGAGCAAGGTGTCGAGTGGATCGATACGGCGGGTCTCGGTGGGACGAGCTGGGCGCGCATCGAGGCGGCCCGTGCCGATGATCTCGACCTCGGCGAGCTATTCGCCAATTGGGGCGTTCCGACGCCCGACTCGATTCAGGCCGTTGCCGGCATCGACGGTGTGCAGGTAATCGGATCTGGCGGCGTCCGCAGCGGCCTCGACGTTGCGAAGGCGATTGCCCTCGGCGCCAAGGTCGTTGGCCTCGCCCAACCGTTCTTGGCACCGGCGCTGGAGTCCGCCGACGCCGTCTATCGCAGGATTCAGCGCATCATCCGCGAGCTCGAGATCGCGATGTTTTGTACCGGAGCAGCCAGCGTCCAGGCGCTGCACCACGTTCCTTTGGTCAAGAGGCCCCGACGATGAACGATCTTCAGACGCTTCGCATTCCCTCTACCGCAGCCGCCAACGATACCGACGAGTGGGTCGACGCACTGGCAGATGGCAGCATGGGAATGCACCGGCTGCCCAGTCATCTGTCCGCTGACGAGCAGGTTACGCTGCGCCGGCAGGCCATGGAGAAGCGGCGTGGCGTGTCGCTGGACCATCTCGGGAAGTATTCGCTCGATGCCGAGCGTGCCACGAAGCAAAACTGCGAAAACATGATCGGTGTTGCCCAGGTGCCGATCGGGGTCATTGGCCCCCTTCGCCTGCAGGGTGAGTTCGTCGAGGACGAGGAGCTGCACATCCCGCTGGCGACCACCGAAGGTGCCTTGATCGCCAGCGCCAACCGCGGCTGTCGTGCGATCACCGCGGCCGGTGGGGCGGTGGTGCGGGCCGAGAACATCGGGATTACCCGTGCCCCGGTCTTCCGCACCAGCGGAATCGTGCAGACGCGCGCTTTCGTGCGCTGGATCGATGAGCACGAAGACGAGATTCGCACAGAGCTCGAAAAAGACTCGCGATTCCTGCGCCTTTTCGACATCCGTCCCAAGGCGATCGGCACCACGGTTTACCTGCGCTTCCGCTTCGACACTGGCGATGCCATGGGCATGAACATGGCGACGATCGCCTGCGACCGGGTCATCGAGAAGCTGATCGAGCCGGCGACCGGCGTCGAGTGCATCTCGCTGTCCGGCAACTACTGCTGCGACAAGAAGCCGGCTGCCGTGAACTTCCTCGAAGGGCGCGGCAAGAGCATCCACGCCGAGGTCGTGCTCGACAAGCAGGTGCTGGAGAAGGTGCTCAAGACCAACGCCCGCGCCCTCGCCGAGGTCCAGTACCGCAAGAACCTCCTCGGCTCGGCAGCGGCTGGCTCGATGGGCTTCAATGCTCACTACGCGAACATCCTGGCTGCCATGTTCATCGCCGCAGGCCAAGATCCCGCGCAGGTGGTCGAAGGTTCGATGGGAATTACCTGCATCGAGCCCCACGGTCCCGAGGGCGTCATCGCTTCGATCGACATGCCGGATTGCCCGGTTGCGGCGATCGGCGGCGGCACCGCATTGGGTACCCAGCGGCAGGTGCTCGACATGCTCGGCATCGAGGTCGACCCGAATCGGCCAGGCGCCGCGGCCATGCGTCTTGCGGAGATCGTGGGTGGCGCCGTGCTGGCCGGCGAGCTATCGCTCCTCGCGGCCCTGACCTCCCGTGATCTGGCGCGAGCTCACGAGCGTCTCGGACGCAGCAAGCAGCGGTGATTCGGGTCAGCGCGCCCGGCAAGTCCATCCTCATGGGCGAGCACGCGGCAGTCTACGGCCATCCAGCGCTGGTGGCCGCGATTGATCGACGCCTCGAAGTCTCCCTGGAAGTTGCCGACGCACCCGGAAGCGCGGTCGAGCTGGTGCTGCCACAGATCGGTGTCCACGCTGGCGTTCCTTGGTCGGAAATTCACCACGAGACCCGTACGTGCCGCCTGGCCTGGGAGGCCTATCGGGCGGACCCGACCGCCGAGCGTTTTGCTGCCTTGGCATCCCGCGACCCGGCTCGGGTCGTTCGGTTGGCGCTCGGGGAAGCGTCCAGGGTGTTAGGCGAGGAGGCGAGTGGGCCGGCTTGTCGCCTGACGGTCCGGTCCGCGATCCCGGTCGGGGCGGGCTTCGGAAGCTCCGCGGCTGTGGCGGTCGCAGTGGTTTACGCGTTTCTCACTCAGCACGGTGCGCAAGATGACGACGCGCGCATCGCGCGCGCCGCGCTCGAAGTAGAAAGGCGCCAGCACGGCATGCCCTCGGGTGTCGACAGTGTCACTGTTCAGCGGGGTGGCCTGCTGTGGGTGGTCAAACAAGATGCCGTCAAAAGCGATGCCGACAAGGGGAGCGAAGGCGTCGCGGTCGAGACCGTGCGTCCTTCCTCTGATGCGATCCTTCGAAACCTCTTCCTCTACGATACGGGTACACCCAACGAAACGACCGGCGCTGTGGTGGCGGCCGTGCGGGCTCGGCGCGACGAGGACCCGGTGCGCGTCGCACGAATCCTCGCAGCGATGGCTGATGCGACGCGCGAATGGCGACGGCTTCTCGAGTCGGCAGCGGCTGATTCGGCAGCGGTAGCGACATCGATTCGTCAGTTCGAGGACGGGCTCGAATCCCTCGGCGTGGTCCCGGAATCGGTCCGTCCAGCCATCCGCGCGATGGAAGATCATGGTGGCGCCGCCAAGATCTCCGGTGCAGGAGCCCTTTCAGGCGATGGCGCGGGCTCGCTTCTGGTCTATGATCCGTGCGGGGCGAGGGAGACGGCAAACCGAACCCTTGCGTCTTACAAACCTGTCGAAGTCGAGCTCGGTGCCCAGGGCGTGCGCCGCGAACCAGTGTCTTGCAAGGCCTGACGCGGTCCTTCGATTCGTTCTCCTGCTGGGCGGAGAACGCGGATTGGTGAGGAGAACCGAAGGATATGGCTGAAAGCCTGACGAACGACAATCAAGCGACCGTGGTCGCACCGTCGAACATCGCATTCATCAAGTACTGGGGCGCGCGCAACCTACGCCGCGCCGTACCGGTCAACCCGTCGATCTCGATGAGCCTGACCGAGTGTGTCAGCCGATGCACGGCGCAATGGGACACTGGCCGGGGGCAGCACGAGGTATTGCTCGGCGATGGCGACGGCAACCTGGCGCCGGCCCCCGAAGAGTTTGCTGTGCGGGTGCGGGGCCACCTGAACTTTCTCCGTCGCTGGGCAGGTGTCGGCGGTCACTTCCGGATTGCCACGGAGAACAGCTTCCCGAGCGCGGCAGGCATCGCCTCTTCGGCCTCGGGTTTCGCGGCCTTGACCCTGGCGGTGACCCGGGCGCTCGGCAAGCACCTCGACCTGCCCACGGCATCCTCACTCGCGCGCCTCTCGGGCTCGGGCTCTGCGGCCCGCTCGGTCGTCGGTGGCTTTGTCGAGTGGCCGGTCGGACGTTCGGACGAGGCTTGCTACGCGCGGGTCTTGGCAGGCGCCGAGCACTGGGATCTCTACGACGTCGTCGCTGTGGTCGACCGTGGCCCCAAGTCGGTCTCGTCGCTCGACGGGCATCGGCGGGCACGGACCAGCCCGTTCTTCCGTACCCGTCAGCGGCGCATTCCCCAACGGTTGGAAACCGTGCGCGAGGCGATCGCGAATCGGGACTTCGAGACCTTCAGCGAGATCGTCGAGGCCGAGGCGATCGATCTTCACTGCATCGCCATGACCTCCCAACCGCCGATCTTCTACTGGCGACCGGCCACCCTCGCTGTGCTGGCGGCCGTACGCACCCTGCGTGCAGATGGTGTCCCGGCCTGCTCGACGATCGACGCGGGCGCCAATGTCCATGTGATTTGCCCCGCCTCCTCCGAGCCGCAGGTGACCGCCGCGCTGGAAGCCATGCCCGAGGTCGAGCAGCTCATTCGCGACCGGGTGGGAACCGGGCCGATCTTCGACCACGATCATCTCTTCTAACCGAACTTGCTCGTGAATCCCTGCGCGCGCACAGCACCGACCGCCATCACGGCCTGACACTGCTTTGGACACCATGATCTTCTCGGGCGCGCGGCTGTGCGCCCGACCCGCCGACCGATGACTGATCTACTGATGATCAAGTGGGGCGGAAGCTTGCTCACCGACAAGCAGCGTCCGGGCCACGCACGTGACGACGTGATCGAACGCTTGGCCAGCGAGCTGGCCTCGGCGCGCGGCACCACGCGTGTCGTGCTCGGCCACGGCAGCGGTTCGTTCGGCCACGTCGCGGCCCGCAAGCATGGTGTCGGCAGCGGACCGGCCGCGGATCCACCGCCGAGCGCGGTGGCAATCGCCGCTGTCCAGCGGGCGGCTGCTGCGCTCCACGGTCGGGTCATGGGCGCCCTCGAAAGGGCAGAGGCCGGTGCCTACTCCTTGCCTCCGTCCGCCTTCATGGTGGCGAGTCGAGGGCGGGCACGAGCGCTGACGCTGGAACCCTTGGAAAGCGCCCTCGATCTCGGCCTGGTGCCTGTGGTCTACGGCGACATGCTCACCGACCAGGCCGGAAGTGCCGCGGTCTGCTCGACCGAAGCGGTGCTCGCGACCCTGGTCGGGCGGCTGCGCCGGCGGGGACAACGGGTCAGCAAGCTCTTGTGGCTCGGTGAGACGACGGGTATCTACGACCGCCATGGCGAAGTGATTCCGCACATCGACCGCCAGACCGTGGCCGACGCGCGCGCGGCGATCGGCGTGACGCGAGGTGTCGACGTCACGGGTGGTATGATGTTGCGGCTCGAGACCGCCCGCGTCCTCGCCCGTGCGGGGACAGAATCCTGGATCGTCGATGGCACCGTTCCTGGGCTGCTCGCCAACGCTTTGCGCGGCGAGTCGGTTCCTGGGACCTGTTTCGCAGCCGATTCGCGGTGAGAAACGCAGGCTCCCCGTGATGTCGCTCGCTGCCGTCCGCGCTCCTTGACCGAAACTACCCCTGAACCCGCTCAGCGCTATGGCCGATCTGGACGATCTTCTCGAGAAGACCAGCCGTACCTTCGCACTATCGATTCCCTTGCTGCCGGAACCGACCCGGCGCGAGGTGACCATCGCCTATCTGCTGTTTCGCATTGCCGACACCTTCGAGGATGCCGCGACCTGGGGTCGCCAGCAGCGGATCCGCGCGCTGGAGTCGTTCGTTGGCCTCCTCGGCCACCATCAGCCGGCTGAAACGACCGCCCTCGCGGCCGATTGGGAAGCCGGTGTGCCGATCGAGCACGATGGCTACCAAGAGCTGCTGCGGGAGACGCCCTTCGTCCTCGAAGCGTTCTTCGCGCTCGGCGACGAGGCGCGCGAGATCGTCCGCCACCATACGGCGCGTACCTCGGAGGGCATGGCGGGATTCGTGGCGCGCACCGGCGCGGACGGCGAGCTGCGCTTGCGCGATCTCGATGACCTCCGGGACTACTGCTACGTGGTGGCTGGGATTGTCGGCGAGCTGTGTACCGACCTCTTTCTCCTCGATCGGCCCGGTCTGGCGCCGGTCGCGGACACGCTTCGCGCCCATGCGCGGGCCTTCGGCGAAGGGCTCCAGCTGGTCAACATCCTCAAAGACTCGGCCTTCGACGCCACGGAAGGGCGTTCGTATCTGCCACCCCGCCTCGATCGCGATGAAGTGCTCGCCCTCGCACGGGATGACCTGTCGCGGGCGAGCGACTATGTCCGTGCTCTCGAACGCGGCACTGCCGAGCGCGGACTGATCGCTTTCAATGCGCTGCCGATTCTGCTTGCCTACGCCACACTCGACAAAGTCGAAGCGGAAGGGCCTGGGAGCAAGGTGAGTCGAGACGAGCTGTGGGCGATCATCGCGCGTCTCGAAGAGGCGCTCGATCAGGGCACGTCGGCGATACCGGAAACCGTCACCCAGGAGGGCGCCCGATGAGCGCTTGCACGTTTACCTACTGCGGCCATTCGTCCCTGCTCTGCACCCTCGACGACGGCCGCGTGCTGCTCTTCGAGCCCTTTCTGGCGAGTAATCCGCGCTGCCCGGATGCCTTGAAGCAACCCGCGCGGGTCGATGCGATGCTGATTACCCACGCCCACGCCGATCACATGGCCGATGCCGTTTCGGTGGCGGCTGCCACCGAGCCCGAGGCGGTGGTGGCGACCTACGAGATCTGTTCCTGGCTGGCGAGCAAGGGCGTGGCCAACGTCGCTGGCATGAACGTGGGCGGGACCCAAAAGATCCTCGGCGATATCGAAGTGACGCAGGTACCCGCTATCCACACCTCTGGGCTGCAAGATGGCGACCGCATGATCTACGGCGGTGTGGCGACCGGTTTCGTGGTGCGCCTGCCGGATGGGTTCACCTTCTACCACGCTGGCGACACAGCCTTGTTCTCCGACATGCGCCTGATCGCCGACCTCTACGCGCCAAGCCTCGGCTTCCTACCGATCGGCGATTGCTACACCATGGGCCCGCGGGAAGCCGCACACGCATGCCGCTTCCTCGGGATCGAACGCGTGGTGCCGATTCACTACGCCACCTTGCCCGAGCTCACCGGGACCCCCGTGGTCTTTCGTCAAGAGCTTGCCAAGCGCGCCATCGACTGCGAGATGGTCGTGCTCGAGCCGGGCGACCACTGGTCGCCCTAGCATTCGTGCACCACGGCCTGCTCTCCCGACGAGTGGCGCGACGCCTCGACGCCGGCCCCCGGCGCGCCACGGCGACCGCTTCTTGAGATCAGGAACTGGGCTGAAACCAGACGCTTGAAGGCCGTTTGGGTGCGGTCGTCACCGGCTCGTCGGTCCACTGTCACGGTCTGTCAGATCTCCGTCAGTTGCGATTCGAGGCGGTCCCACGGGTCGAGCTCTGCTCCTAGACTGTCGCCGCTTGAGCAGGGTGCCGGACGGACCCTCGCAAGCAAGGTTCCCATCAACCGGCGGCGGCAGCAGTTGCCCCGCCTTGCGAGGACGCACGCATGAGCATCGACCCCAAGGCATCCAGTGTCGGCATCGCCTCGATCGGTTTGCAACTTCCGCCCCTGGCCATGCAGGTCGAGGAGCTCGCCCGACTTCGGGGCCAAGAGCCGGCGAAGTACACCATCGGACTCGGATGCCGCGAGATGGCACTTTGCTCTGACGAATGTGGCGTGGTGGAGCTGGCGGTCGGGGCAGCCAAGCGCGCGCTCGATCGCTGGCACGGCGATCTCGACGACATCGGTCTGATCGCGGTCGGCACCGAGACAGCGGTCGACATGAGTCGGCCGCTGTCGGCCTGGGTGGCCGATGGCCTGGGGCTGCGCGGTGCCGTCCGCTCGTATGAGGTCAAGCACGCTTGCTATGGCGGCACCCTGGCCTTGCGACAGGCAGTCGAATGGAAGCTCGCGGGCGCCGTGGATCCGCGGAGTGACAAGCGGGCAGCTCTCGTGATCGCCGCTGACGTTGCGCTCTATGCCGAAGGTGACCCGGGCGAGCCGACCCAAGGTGCGGGCGCCGTCGCCCTGGTGATCGACGATGCGCGGGTGGCAAGCGTCGATCCCGTGTCGTTTCCCTGGAGCGAGCCGGCCTTCGACTTCTGGCGTCCGGTGGGCGAAGCCTATCCCCGCGTCGATGGTGCTTTCAGCTTGGACTGCTACAAGCGAGCCGCCCAGCACTGCTTCCGCGCCATGGTCGGCGATCGTGATCCAAATGCGGCGATCGACGGCCTGGCGGCGATCTGTTTCCACGTTCCGTTCCCGAAGATGGTCAAGAAGGCGGTCGCGCAGGTGGGCGAGGGCTTTGGCTGGGACGCTGAACGAGTGGCGCAGATTTTTGATCAGAAGGTCGATCCGACGATGCACTGGAATCGCCTATGCGGGAACGCCTACACGGCCAGCCTGTGGATTTCGGTGGCCAACGCCTTGCGTGGTCTGAGCGTCGGGGATCGGGTGGCGGCGTTCTCGTACGGCTCGGGCTTCGGCGCCGAGCTCCTGATGCTCGGCGCCGGACCGGATGCTGCGGCGGGCGCCTGGGCTGCGGATGTCGAGGCAGACCTCGGCCAGCGCGCGTTGGTGGATGCTGAAGCCTATTCGTCGCTTCGCGCTTCCTAGCTGCTGAGGTGGTGGCAGGTCGGCCGTGCACGGCTATTCCGTGCGCGGTGCCGCAGTCTGTCGGAAAAAATGACTGAGCTTCTTCTCTCTCAGGCGACAAGAATCATGGTGGCAAGAGATGAGGTGGTGTTGTGATCTCTTGTGCTAGAAGATTTTTTGCAGAGCCATAAGAGCATATCTCTAGGTGAGCGTGCCCGCATGGCGGATCGGCCGCAGCTTCGGCCATGCGCATCGACCGTCCCAGTCGCCTCACGGCTTGCTTGTACCGTGCTGTAAGAAACGGGTACGCTGAGTCATACGCTACGATTCCCTCACGCGGTGGGATGCTCCAATGGATGCGTGGTGACGTGCTGCGCAACGAACGCTTCGCCGTGACCATGCGCCTGACCACGAACCTCGAGAGCATCACGCCCCAAGGCACGGCTGCCGTGGTCGTACGGGGCCTGTCGATCGGCTTGCTGGCATCCCTGGTGGCGGTGCTCTATGCGTTGCTGCGCGATGCCGAGGGGCGAATCGGGGCGTTCGGCGCCCTGTTCTTCTTACTCTACGGTCTGCTCTGTCTTCCGGCCTATGGCCGTCTGACCGCGCGCCTGCAGCGCGAGCGTACGCTCCAGGCCGCGCGCGAAGCGGGCCTCGTCGACGCCGAAGCGCTGATGGCGCTGGCTCGTGAGCTGCCGACGCTCGGAACGCTGCCACGCATGGCGAGACGCTTGACGTCGGCCGTACGGGAGGCCTTTGGTGCGCGCTCGGGCGCGTTGCTGGTGGCGGATCCGCAGAGTGGCCGCCTCCAGACCTTGGTGTCGCGGCCCGGCGAAGGGGCTCGAACCCACGAGCTGCCCGTGCTGCTGTCGGCGGACGATCCGGCGCTCCGCATGCTGCAGCGGGTGGGGCGCCCCATGTCGACGGGCGAGCTGCGCGAGACCAGTGCCGAGCTGGACCGTCATCTCAGCGCGCTCGAAGCTCATCTGCTGGTACCTTTGGTCCACCAAGACCAGCTCGTGGGCGTCTTGGTGCTCGGGCCTCCAGCGCGCGCGATGGCCTACAGCGATCCGCAGCGGGAGCTGCTCGGGCTGGTCGGCCACCACGTCAGCACGGTGTTCGAGAATGCTCGGCTGTTCGCGTCGGTGACCTATGAAGGCCTTACCGGACTGATGCGTCGTGAGGCCATTCTGGAATGCCTGGCAGTCGAGATCGAACGCGCCGATCGCTATCAGCGCCCGCTGGCGATCTGCATGGTGGACATCGACCATTTCAAGAATGTGAATGATCGTCACGGTCACCTGGCCGGCGACGTCGCGTTGCGGCGCGTGGCGACCGAGCTTGCTCGGGGGCTACGGACCTCCGATCGGGCCGGGCGCTATGGCGGCGAGGAGTTCTTGGTCATCCTGCCCGAGACGGCCCACGAGCAGGCGGCCGCTGCGGCGGAGAACATGCGCGAGCGGATCGAGCAGATGACCGTGATGGTCGGGGTCGATGATCGCCTTTCGGTTCGGGTTTCGATCGGCGTGGCGAGCTTCGGCAGCGTCGATGCCGAGCCGGAGAAGTGGACCGAGGAGCTGATCGCGGCCGCAGATCGGGCGCTCTACCGGGCCAAGGAGATGGGGCGCAACCGCGTGGAGGCAGGCCTGGTGCCGTCGGCGGTCGTCGCCCATATGCGCCGCGAGTCACCGGTCTCCCGGGCACGCTTCGATTCCCGGCGGCGAAGCGAGCCGGTGGCAGGAGGAGAACGATGATGAACAGAGTCGAGCGGGCAGACCGCAAGTTCCGAGCATGGTTGTTGTCTCTGGCGGCGTGCATCGGTCTGCTGACCGCCTGCAGCGAAGCGAATGCTCCCGAGCCGGCAGCCAGCCCGGCGGTGGTCGACGACTCGGTCGACGCCATCGCCACGGCCTATGTCCGTTTGGTGTTGGCGGTCGGCGAGCACGACAGCAACTTCGTCGATGCCTACTATGGCCCGGCCGCCTGGCGGGAAGAGGTGGCAGCCGAAGCGGTGTCGATCGAGGATCTGGCGACCCGTGCCGAAGCCCTCTCGGTGCGGCTCGAAGCCTTGCGCGGTCAACCCGTGGACGCGGCCTCGGACGCCGGGGAAGGCGCTGCCGGCGACGACATCGGCGCCCTCCGGCTGTCCTATCTGCGCGGTCAGTTGCGGGCGACCGCCACGCGGCTTCGTATGCTGGGCGGCGAGCAGCTGCCCTTCGACGAGGAGTCCGCGAAGCTCTACGACGCGGTGGCGCCTCACCATGACGACGCCCACTACCTGGCGCTGATCGAGGAGCTGGATGCCGAGCTGGCCGAAGCCGGCTATGCCGAAGGCACGGTGAGCGAACGCTACGCGGCCTTTCAGGAACAATTCGTCATCCCGACGGAACGCCTCGACACGGTGTTTCGAACCGCGATCGATGCTTGTCGTGAGCGCACGGCAGAGCGGGTCGAGCTGCCCTCGGAAGAGTCCTTCACCATCGAGTACGTGACCGACCAGCCCTGGAGCGCCTACAACTGGTACCAGGGCGGCTACCAGTCGCTGATCCAGGTCAACACGGACCTGCCGATCGCCATCGACCGGGCCGTCGACCTTGCCTGCCACGAAGGCTACCCGGGGCACCATGTCTACAACCTCTTGCTCGAGAAGCACCTGGTCCGCGAGCGGGGCTGGCCGGAAGGACAGGTCTACGCCCTGTTCAGTCCCCAGTCTCTGATCGCCGAAGGGAGTGCCAACTACGGCATCGAGATGGCGTTTCCCGGTGAGGAGCGCCTGAGCTTCGAGCGTGACGTACTCTTTCCGCTGGCCGGACTCGATCCCGCGCGGGCGGTTGCCTACGACCGGGTTCGCAGCCTGGCGGCGAAGCTCGGCTACGCGAGCAACGATGCGGCCCGGGCCTATCTCGATGGCGAGCGCAATGCCGAGGAAACAGCCGACTGGCTGGTGACGCACGCCGCCTCGCCGACTGCCCGCGCCGAGCAGCGCGTTCGGTTCATCGATCGCTATCGCAGCTATGTGATCAACTACAACCTCGGCAAAGACCTGGTCGCGGCGTACGTCGATCGTGAGGCTGGCGACGATCCCGATGCGCGCTGGCGGGTTTTTCTCGCGCTGTTGTCGAGCCCCCGCCTGCCCTCGGGATTGCAGTAGCTGAACCGGATCGTGCTTACGTCGTGTCGACCCGTTCGGCACCGGTGTAGAGATTGAAACGCTGATCGCGAAGAAAGCCGACGAGGGTCAGTCCGAAGGTCTTGGCGAGGCTGACGGCCAGGGTCGAAGGGGCGCCGACCGCCGCCAGCATCGGCACGCCGGCAACCACCGCCTTGTGGACCAGCTCGAAGCCCGCGCGACCGCTGACCACCAGCACCGTTTCGCTGCTCGGCAGCTCACCACGGCGAAACCGGCGGCCCAGAACCTTGTCGACCGCGTTGTGGCGGCCAACATCCTCGCGCAGATCGATCATCGTGCCGTCCGGCTGAAAGAGGCCGGCGGCATGAACCCCACCCGTGCGTGCGAAGTCACTTTGGGCGGCACGCAAGCTCTCGGGTAGCGCCAGCAACGTGGCGCGGGGCAACACGAAGCGTCCCTGCGGCGGCTCGGAAGCGATGGCGCGAATGCGGTCAATGCTGGCGCGCCCGCAGATGCCGCAGCTCGACGCCGCGTAGACGTCGCGCCGCAGGGCATCCGGGTCGAAGTGGACGCGAGGCGACAAGGTCGCGACGACGCGGTTGGACGGCTGGCCCGTGGGGTCGGCAGGGACGACGTCGATCGATTCGATGTCGTCAGCGTTCTTCACCACACCTTCGGAAAGCAGGAAGCCTGCGGCGAGATGGGGATCGTCTCCCGGGGTGCGCATGGTGACCGCCAGGGTATGTAGACGCCGGGCATCGTCGGCGCCTGCGGCGACCCGCATTTCGAGTGGTTCCTCGACGGTGACGTGGTCGCGCACATGGCGCGCTTGATCACCTTCGAGGGCGAGCACGGGCAAGGCGAGCACGCCGTCGCTGGAAGGATCCATGCCCTGAGCATAACGGGTTGTCGCACGTCGCCACGCGAGCGCCATGCTTTGGCCTCGCCACGTCCACGGGTTGCTGCGAGAATCAGCCATGGCCACTGTCACGTCAGCCGCACCGCCTGCGTCGTCCGCCCACTCCGCGATCGATGGCTACCTGACCTGGGTGGAGATCGATCGCGATGCCTACGGTGCGAACGTGCGCTTCTTTCGCAATCTGCTGGGGGAGGGCGTCGAGCTCTCGGCGGTGGTCAAAGCCAATGCCTACGGCCATGGAGCGTCCGCCGTCGCTTCGCTCGCTGCAGATTGTGGCGTCGACTCCTTTTGCGTGCACAGCCTGGAAGAAGCCTTGGCGCTGCGCGCTGACGGCCACCGCCAGAACATCCTGGTCATGGGCCACGTGCCTTTCGCGCGGTTGGCAGAGGCGCTGCGGGCCGACCTGCGGCTCGTG
This sequence comes from uncultured bacterium, assembly GCA_937948815.1. Lineage (GTDB taxonomy): Bacteria > Acidobacteriota > Thermoanaerobaculia > Multivoradales > J023 > J023. Next base: position 22,926 of record CALFAM010000057.1, on the reverse strand, counting down.
ATCTTCCAGCGCGAGAGTCTCGATGCGGTGATCGCGCGTGCCGAAGAAGATCGTCGTACACGCGAGAAGCCCGTCCGCATTCATCTCAAGCTCGAGACCGGGACCCACCGCCACGGCATTCTCGAAAGCGATCTTGGTGGTTGCCTCGAGGCGCTGCGGGGCACAGATCGCGTGATCCTCGACGGGGCCTACACGCACTTTGCCAACATCGAAGACACCACCGACCACGGCTACGCCCGCGAGCAGCTGCGCCGCTTCGAAGCGATGCTGGAGCACATTCGGTCGGCAGGATTCGCCGTGCCGACGCGCCACACGGCGTGCTCGGCAGCCGCCTTGGTCGTGCCGGAAACACGCTTCGACATGGTGCGGCTCGGCATTTCCCAGTATGGGTTCTGGCCGTCGAAAGAGACCTTGCTGTCCTTCCGAGACCCCATTTCGCAGCCGCGGGCAACCTGGCGTGACGATGACCCACGAGCCGCAGATCCTCGGCCGAAGCACCCTGCGGAGGTACTGCAGCCGGCGCTGACCTGGAAGACCCGGGTGAGCCAGCTCAAAGAGGTTCCCGCTGGCGCCTACGTCGGATACGGCTGCACGTACCAGACCACCCGCCCGACGCGGCTGGCGGTCCTACCGATCGGCTACTCAGACGGCTACGACCGTCGCCTCTCCAATCAGGCGTACGTACTGGTGGGGGGCCACCGTGCCCCCGTGCGCGGCAGGGTCTGCATGAATCTCACACTGGTCGACGTGACGGACGTGCCGGACGTCGGCCTCGAGGACGAAGTCGTCCTGTTGGGGCGTCAGGGCCAGCAGGACGTGAGCGCCGAGCAGCTCGGCGCCTGGATCGGCACGATCCACTACGAGGTTCTCGCACGCATCCGCGGAACGATCCCACGGGTGATCGTGTGACAGCGAGCGCCTGCTTCGGTGAAAAGGCCGAGAGTTTCCGCGCACGCCGCGTGCTGCAAACCGGCTAGCCTAGCGATCGGGAAGGGCGAGACGAGGGATGCATGGAGAGACCACCATGGATTCCAACCAGCGTTTCAAGGCCGATCGCGACGAAGGGCGAGCGCCGCGAGCACAGAAGTCGGTCCGCCAGGCGGATGAGGCTGGCACGGAGCTGTCGGCCACCAATCGATTCAAAGCCGATCGAGACGAGAACCGCAGCCTCGATGTCTCGGCGTTGCGCGAGCGCGTGGCCGATCTTCCGGGATGGGAGCTGGTCCGCGAAGGCGCGATCTTGCAGCGGCGTTACCGCGTTGCGCACTTTCGGGCGGCGCTTGCCTTCGCGTCCTTCGTCGGCGAGGTCGCACAGGCAGGACCGATCGAACCGGAGATCGTCGTCGGCTTCTCGTCGGTTCAGGTCCGCTTGCATGCGTCTACCGGTGCCCTGATCGGCCCTGCCGAGTTGGATCTCGCTGCCGCCCTCGATTTCGTCGACCGCTGATCTCGGTCGGTCGGCAGGCTACAATCGGCCGCCGATGGACACCACCGACGCACCGACCCGCGAGGTCACCCTCCTACATCGGATTCTCTACGTTTTCTACCGGGCGTCGATGCTCGGGCTACGGCGGGTGCCGATTCGCGTCGCACGACGGGTCGGGCGCTGGGTTGGCCACCTCTACCGACTCGTCGATCGCCGACGCTGGCGGGTGACGTTGGAGAATCTGGCCGGGGCGCTCCCCGATGTTGATCCAGCGCAGCGCGAGCGGATCGCCCGCGAGTGTTTCGCCTTCTTCGGCTCGACGCTCTTCGATGCCACGGTGTCGATCGAGGCCGAGCCCGAGAACATGCGCGCACGCTTCGACGTCGAAGGCTGGGAGCACATCGAAGCGGTGGAGAAGCGCGGCACCGGCTACGCGATCATGAGCGCGCACTGGGGTGCGTGGGAAGCGCTGGCGCGCTACCTCGGCCTGGCTCTCGGGGAGCTCAACATCATTTCTCGACCACCGACCAACCCCTTGATGGTGCGAGACTTCCGCGAGATTCGCCGACGCTACGGCCATGTTCTGGTGCACAAGCGGCGGGCTGGATTCCGGATGCTCCGTCTTCTCAAGGACGGCGGCCGCATCGGCATCTTGATCGATCAGCGGGTGCGTCCCAAGGACGGCATCCTCGAACCGTTCTTGGGTCCATTGGCCTGGACATCGCCCTTGCTGGCCTTCTTGGCCCTCAAGACCGGGGCGCCAGTCGTGCCGGTCTACTGCGCGCCGACTGCCGGCGGTCGCTACCTGCTCCGCGTCGAGCCACCGATCGAGCCCGGGACACCCGGACCCGAAGCGGCATCGCGTCTGACCCGGGCCTACCTGGCGTCCGTGGAAGGCGTCATTCGAGCACAACCGGAGCTATGGATGTGGATGCACCGTCGCTGGCAGCGTACGGCGCCGGTGCGGGGTGATGTCCACATTCGACGCTACCGTGGTCGCTCGGGGCTGCCCGACGGAGCGACGTTCGCCGAATGGACGTGGACCGCGGAGAATCAGGCGCTCGAGACGCCTGCCCTCATGCTCGCTTCAGCGTCCGCGGTCGATGTTGGTGCGCACGCCCTGATTCACGGGTCGGCCAGCGCAGGGCACCTCGCCGCTGCGATCGGTCATCAGCTGATCGACACTGGGCACGAGGTGCGGTTTGTGCCGGCGGCGAAGCTCGTGGAGGACTTGATCGCCGATGAGGCGAAGGGTGATCGCGCCGACATCGGCCGCCGCCTGGACGTTCCGGCCATGTTGATCATTGCCGATCTCGATGACGTAGCCGCGGATGCCGATGCCTGTGACCGGCTGCGTGCCCTGGTCACCGCGCGTCACCATCGCCGCAGCACGGTGTTGGTCGCGCTAGCCACCGTTGGTCCATGGCGAGACTGGCTCGCCGACGACGCAACCCTCCTCGCGTTGGCTTAGCGGCCTGTTTGACGAGCATCTTCTAGCTTGCGCCGAGAGCTCCGTCGTGCTGCCAAGCCGTTGTGACGCTGGCAGCGCTGGGAAGAACCGGCCGAGCGCGGAAGGTACTGGCCAAACGTGGCACTCTGACCACCGATGACGGACGGACCCGTCCTCAGCCGCCAACCACGCCGCGGGCGCCGAGCAAGTAGCGCGCGACGTCGAGGTAGTCGACGACGAGCGAGATCAGGTTGGTGGCGAACAGCAGGCGGAGCCACAGACCGAAGGCACCGGATGGTGGCCAGGGGCGCTGGCGCCACAGAAGGATCAGGAGCGGCGTCCACCAAATGATGTGCGAGAGCCCGAGCAAGCGCACATAGCCGACCACGGCGAAGAGTGCGCTCATCGTTGCGATGTTGCCCAACCAGGCGATGGCGGTGAGTCGACCAGGGCGCTCACCCAGAAAAGCCAGGCTCATGGTGTTGAGCACGACCATCCATCCGATCCAGGCCTGAAGCCACATCGGTTGCGCGAGCAGGTGCTCGGCGAAGCCCATCGGAATGTCGAGAAGAGCGCTCATGGCGTTTCGTGGACAACGGCCGACTCGGTCGGCTCCAGGTGGAGGTGCAGGATGCGGCGAATCTCGGCAAGCGCTTGGCGGTGCTCGTACACCGCGTGGCCGGTGGGCACGATCAGCTCGCTGGCAACGTCGTCCAGGTGGGCGCTGCTGTAGGGCACATAGCCATCCGAGCCCGCCGGACCGTCGCCGCGTCCGCGATCCCCGAGAATCGAGTGCACCGCGATCGATGGATGCGGAGGCATCTCGGCAAGCGCCAGAATCGTTGGGTCCGACGAGCGCAGCGCACGGATGCTCGACGGTCCGCCTTTCTTGAGCACTTTGCGCATCGACGGCTCGACCACGTCGGCGTCTTGCGAGATCACCTCGCGCATCAGGTCACGCATCTCGCGTGGCAGCTTGATCAGAAAGCTGACCGCCTTGCCCAAGATGCTGCCCGCGCTGTCGACACCGCGGTGTGGCGTGGCGAGGAAGATCACCCGCCGCAGATTCGGGAGACGCTCGAAGTAGAAGATCCTCGCGAGTGACGCGCGGCGGTCAGCTGCGATGTTCAGCTCGTCGGGTCGGACCCGGAAGACAGCGTCCCACATGTGGTCGCCGCTTGCCGCGGCCAGCGTCCGTGTCACCAGTCCACCCATGCTGTGGGCGATCACGACCATGTCGCGCCACGCCTCGTCTTCGCCCTGCGGGTCGACGGTCGCTTTCAGCTCGGCGAGCTGGGAGCGCAGGTCGTTGGCGGCCCAGAGGAAAGGCAAGCCGGTCGGGTACATGTAGTGCCAGACTTGGAATCCCGCGCGCAGGTGCTGGTCGCCCCAAATGCCGTTGGTGATCTCGGCGAACGCCAACGGGCTCGACAGCAGGCCGTGAACCATGAGCACGGGAATCTTGTTGGGGTCGTAGGGCTCGAGCATGAAGATGCCGCTCGCGGCCTCGAAGCGTTGGGGGCGCAGCGCGCCGGCGTAGCCGATCAGGTCGAGGCGACGCTGGCTCAGCGCGACCGCATAGGGGGCCGTGAAGTCGGCAGCGAGTGCCAGTGGCTGCTCGGCGACGAAGAAGCGTTCGTGGTGCGCAGGATCGAGTAGGTGCAAGGTTGCTTGCCGTGCGCGACCCGGCTGTGGCGCGCCGAAAGCAATGATCGCGGTGACCGGATAGGCGACGCCTTGGGGTGGCAAGAAGCGCTCACCCGATTCTGTCTGGGCGGGCGGTTCTTGGCGCGATGGCGAGTGGTCTGCCTGGTCGTCGCGGCGGGCGCGAGCCTCTTCTCGGGCTGCCCCACGTGCCGATGGTTTGGACAGCAGGCGGCCGCCGCGCGTGCGGACGCCGATCATGGCGGCGCCAAAGCCGGCGCGCAGATAGCGCTGCCGCACGCCTTCGATTTCCAACCCCTCCGCGGTCTCGAGTCGATCGAAGTAGGTGCTTGGCCAGGCTCCAGGCATGCGGGCGATGTCGAAGGCAAGGGTGCCATCGGCCAGTGGGTGATGACCCACGGTAACCGACTCCGGACCATCGAGCAGGTCCAGCCAGCGGCCGACAGCACGATTGTAGAGCTCGATCAGGCGATGGGCGAGAGGATCTGCGATCCCCGCGTCAGCCTGCCCGAGTCGTGCGTCCAGGCCATCCCAGGCGGTGGCGGCGGCTTGAAGGTAGAAGAGACGCTGGGCAGCGTCGCCGTTCGCTTGGCGCGCGTTGAGGATGGCCGCTTCGGCGAGGGCAGCGGCGAGCGCGGGCTGATCGTGGATACAGGTCTGCAGGTCTGCCTGCGCGAAGGCGGCGAGCGGGTCGAATAGCGCGGTTGCATAGGCGCCGCCAGCGTGCTCGAGCGCGTTTTCGGCCGTACCGCTCAATGCGTCGCTGAACAGGGCACCGGCCACCTTCGTGCGTTCTGCGAGGGTCGTGACCGGCCGCACCGTGACCGGCCGGCAGGCGCTGAAGAACGCTGCGATCAGAAGCCAGCAGGCGGCTGATGAGCCGAGGCGTGCAGGCGATGGCTTCACGTGCTGCGGGGCGTCGCGAGGCCGAGGGCGAAGAGGTCATCCTGGACGAACCAGTCGACCAGGTCGAAGCCGCTGGCGCCGAGCAGATCGCGGAGGCGCGGCCGATCGAACTTGGTGCTGATTTCGGTGAGCAGCTCCTCGCCTTCGTTCAGGGTGAGATCGAGGTCGAGGGCGCCGAATCGCACGCGCTGCTCGCGGGTCGAAATCAGGCGCATCTCGATCCAGTTGTTCTCAGGGTCATAGATGGCGCGATGCTGAAAGGCTTCGATGTCGAAATTGGCTTCGAAGCGTTGGTTCAATACGGACAGCACATTGAGGTTGAAGGCTGCCGTGACGCCCGCGCTGTCGTTGTAGGCGGCCTCGATGATCGCGTGGTCCTTGATCAGGTCGACGCCAATCAGGAGGTGATCGCCGGGCCCCATGGCGTCGTGGACATGGCGCAGGAAGTCGACGCCTTGGCTGGCAGGGTCGAGGTTGCCGATGGTGCCGCCGAGAAAAGCGACCAGGCGACTATGGCCTCGGCCTGAGACTTCAGATGGCAGCTCTCCGAGGTCGCTCATGAAGTCGGCGATCAGGCCGTGGACCAGGAGATTCGGGTACTCCGCGGTCAGCTCGTTCGCGACACGGCGCACGATACCTTCGCTGACGTCGACCGGAACGTAGCTCTCGAGGTGACCCGCGGCGTCGAGGGCGTCGAGCAAGATGCGTGACTTGGTCGACGCGCCGGAACCGAGCTCGACCAGCTCGCGGGCGCCGGAGGTTCGGACGACCTGATCGGCGATTCGGTGCAGCAAGGCGGCCTCGGTGCGGGTCTGGTAGTACTCGGGGAGCTCACAGATCCGCTCGAACAATGTCGAGCCGTGGTCGTTGTAGAAGTACTTGGTCGGGATGCGACGCGGGGTCTCCGCAATCGCCTGCCGCAGCTCGTCCTGGACCGCGGACTCGTCGGCCGGGGCCAGGTGACGGTCGATTCGAATCCGGACCATACCGTCGGTGGAGGGCGCGCGGGTCATCTCGGAGATCATGTGTGACTCGGGTTGGGGAATTAGGCGAATCATCTTGCGAGAGACCGATCTCGACGGACCGGATCACGGCAAGATTCGAGGTGGTGGTGCTCGGCCCATGCCCGTCGTGGTGCGTGACCGAGGAAGTTGGCGCGAATGCTGGTCCGGAGAGCCAGCGGGACGGCATCGAAACGAGCCAAGGGCCCATGGAAATCTTCAGACGAAGAAGAAATGCGCATAAGCAGGTTATGGAATGCGCCGCCGGGCTGTCAAACCGTCGTCGCGCGGGTACCATGGCCTGGGTTCGCCATACGGCTCGCGACGGGGAATGCTGGCGCTTGATCGACCGTTCTCGGCGGTGTCGACACAGCGGCGGTCAGAAGTCCTCGGGCTGTGATCAAATCCGACCGATCAAGCTACGACGAAACATGCCGTGGACGAGACGGCTGTGGACGCAACGGAGGAAGAAGCCATGAAGAGTCAACCCGTTCGCTTTCCTGGTGCGTTCGGCAACCAGCTCGCCGCGCGACTCGAGTGGCCGGAAACGGGGCCGCCGCGCGCCTTCGTCGTCTTCGCTCACTGCTTTACGTGTTCGAAAGATCTCAAGGCAGTGCACCGGATCAGTCGATCGCTGACCGAGCGTGGCCTGGCCGTGCTTCGGTTCGACTTCTCGGGACTCGGCGAGAGCGAGGGAGAGTTTGCCGACACGAACTTCAGCTCCAATCTCGAGGATCTGCGGGCCGCCGTGGCGTTCCTGCGGCAGGAGCATCAGCCGCCGAGCCTGATGATCGGCCATAGCCTGGGCGGTACCGCCGTCCTTGCCGTGGCCGGCGAGTTTCCCGAAGTGCGCGCGGTGGCGACGATCGGATCGCCCTCGGATACCGAGCACGTGCGGGCTGGTCTGGTCGACCGCGCACCTGACGTCGCTGCCGGGGAGGTGGACGAGGCGACCATTCGGCTCGCCGGGCGCCCGATCAAGATTCGCCGCCAGCTTCTCGATGACCTGGGTCGCCAAACCGTGCTCGAGGCGATCGCCAACCTCGGGCGTCCCCTCGCGGTCTTCCACTCGCCGATCGACGACGTCGTCGACATCGACCACGCCCGGCGGATCTACCAGACGGCCAAGCATCCGAAGAGCTTCATTTCGCTCGATGATGCGGATCATCTTCTGCTGCGCAACCCGCAGGACGCGTTCTACGTCGGTACGGTGTTGGCAGCCTGGGCGGGGCGCTACCTCGGGTTCGACGACGCGCCTCCGGCGGGCGATCGCCCGGAACATAAGTTGGACCATGGCGAGGTCCACGTTCACGGTGGGGCCTCGGGCTTCCTGCAAACCATCGAGACGGAAAGCCATCGATTTCTCGGCGACGAGCCGGTGCGGGTCGGAGGGACCGATCTGGGGCCGACTCCCTACGATCTGCTCCTGGCGGCGCTCGGCACGTGCACCAGTATGACGCTCCGCATGTACGCCAGCCACAAGGGGTTGCCCCTCGAAGGCGTCGACGTGGCGCTACGGCATGGAAAGATCCATGCCGCAGACTGTGAAGACTGCGAGACCGAGAAGGGCAAGGTTGACGAGATTGTGCGCGAGATCACGATTCACGGCGACGCGCTCGAGCCGGCGCAGCGCAAACGCCTGCTGGAGATTGCGGATCGATGCCCGGTTCACCGCACGCTCGAAGGTGAGATCAAGATCCGCACACGCGCTGGCGGAACGAGCAGCAGTGATCCGAGCGCGACCGGCACGAGCTGAACGAGTGTTCGACGAGCAAGAGGGTGGCCGAACGGGGGCGGCCATTCGATTCGACAACCGAGCGCGAGAACTTTGTCAAGGATCTCGTGCTCGTTACCGGCGGATGCCGCGAAGGGCCTTATAATCACTCCCGTGACGCGAGATTCCAATTCACTCCGGGGTGGTCGGGATGGGCGGTCGTCGAGTCGCGCAGCGGGGCGTCGATCGATGACTCCCGCGACCCGCGAGGCTTCGACGAAGGAACCGCAACCCCGCATTCTGAGTCGGCCAGATCACCCGATCTCCCGATCCCTGATCGATGAGGACGCGCTCAAGGTCCTCTATCGACTGAACAAAGCCGGATTCCAGGGCTATATGGTCGGCGGCAGTGTCCGCGACTTGATGCTCGGCCGCCGGCCCAAAGATTTCGACGTGAGCACGAATGCGCGACCGCCGGAGATCCGGCGGTTGTTCCGCAACGCGCGAATCATCGGACGACGATTCCGCCTCGCTCATATCCTCTTTCGGGACAACGTCATCGAGCTCTCGACCTTTCGTCGAGCGCCGGATCCCGAGGAACAGGCGAGCGGACCGGGTGATCGCTTGATCACCAGCGACAACACCTTTGGCACCCCCGCGCAGGACGCCTTCCGACGCGACTTTACGATCAACGCGCTGTTCTACGACATTGCCGACTACTCGGTGGTCGACTACGTCGGCGGCATCGAAGACCTCGACCGAGGGCTCGTGCGTGTGATCGGCGACCCGGATGTTCGCTTCCAGGAAGACCCGGTGCGGATCATGCGCGCGTGCGAGTTCGCAGGGCGTTTGGGCTTCACCATCGAAACCGAGACACAGCTGGCGATCCGGCGCAACGTCACGTGTCTTCGCAAGGGCGCGCCGGCGCGGCTTTCGGAGGAGATCCTGCAGTTGCTGCGCTGTGGCGCCGCGGGCGCCAGCGTGCAGTGGATGCTCGAGCTCGGCGTGCTCGAGGTACTGCTGCCCGAAGCGCTGGCGATGATTCGAGCCCAGCAGGAAGGCGCCGGCGATTTCAGCCGCATCCTGCCGACCCTCGACGCCATGGTCGCCGAGGGACAGACCGTGCCGGATCCCACCTTGCTGGCAGCATTGCTGCTTCCAGAGGTCATGCTCAGCCGTTTCACCTACGAGCGCAAGCATGGCCGATGGATGCCGCTCACCGCATTTCAGGCCACGCGCCAAGCGCTTCTTACGCCATTCTTCGAGCGGTTTGCGTTTGCCAACCACAAGCGCTCGGCGCTCGGGCACGTGCTCGACGGTTTCCATCGACTGTGCGACGATCGTTGGACACCCGCGAAGCGTCGGCGCTTTGCAGGCACCGCCAATTTCCCCGGCTCACTGTTGCTCTTCGAGATCATGGCGCGCGCCACGGGACATGGCCACGAGCGTTTGGAGGCCTGGCGCGCGGTGGCGCTGCAGCGAGGCCGCCGTGTCGAGGCGCGTGGCGAACGGAGCCCACGCAGCCGCAGCCGTCGCGGCGGGCGACGGCGCGGGCGGGGCGGGAAGGCGTAACCAATCTGTCCACCTGGCAAAGATCTGCTTAGCCACTACGATAGGGTCGGGTCCTAAGCGACACTGCCCGGTGCGGCATCGAATGACTGCCGCATTCGAGCGTTCTATATACGAGGTAACCATGAGCTGGATCATCGGATTCTTCCGGTCGGCAATGGGCAAGAAAGCCGTGATGGCGGTCACCGGTGTCATGCTGTTCGGCTTCGTGCTCACGCACATGGTCGGCAATCTGAAGCTGTACTTCGGGCCCGAGAAGATCAATGCCTACGCAGAGGGCTTGCGGGAGATCGGGGCACCGCTTCTTTCCCACGGAGACGCCCTGTTGATTGCCCGCCTGGGGCTGATCGCGGCGGTGGTCTTGCACATCTGGGCAGCGACGTCCCTGACCTTGGTCAATCGGCGTGCCCGTGCCCAAGGCTATGCGCGCAAAAGCCCACAAGCTGCAACCTACGCCTCACGCACGATGCGGTATGGCGGGTTGATCATTCTGGCCTTCGTGGTCTACCACTTGATGCACTTCACGTGGGGCAATGTCCATGGAGACTTCGTACCCGGCGACGTCTACCACAACGTGGTGAGCGGCTTTCAGAATCCCCTGATCTCAGGCTTCTACATCCTGGCTCAGCTTGCCCTCGGCTTGCACCTCTACCACGGCCTGTGGAGCTTCATGCAGACCCTGGGGCTGAACGGCCCGCGCTTGAACGCGCTGCGGCAGCCGTTCGCGGCGACCTTCACGGCCATCGTCGTCATCGGCAACATCTCACTGCCCCTGTCGGTCCTCGCCGGCTTCGTCACCCTTCACGGCTAGGAGACCATCATGCAGCTCGACGCCAAGATTCCGACCGGGCCGATCGCCGAGAAGTGGGAAAAAGCCCGTTTCGATCTCAAGCTGGTCAATCCCGCGAACAAGCGCAAGTTCGAGATCCTAATCGTCGGCACCGGACTCGCTGGCGCCTCGGCAGCGGCGACCCTCGGTGAGCTCGGCTATAACGTGCGGTGCTTCTGCTTCCAGGACAGCGCCCGGCGCGCGCACTCGATCGCCGCACAAGGTGGCATCAACGCGGCCAAGAACTACCAGAACGACGGCGACAGCGTGTTCCGCCTGTTCTACGACACGGTCAAGGGCGGTGACTACCGCGCTCGCGAGGCCAATGTGCATCGCCTGGCCGAGGTCAGCGTCAACATCATCGACCAGGCGACTGCTCAGGGCGTTCCCTTCGCCCGCGAGTACGGCGGCTTGCTCGCCAACCGCTCCTTTGGTGGCGCCCAGGTCTCGCGTACCTTCTACGCCCGTGGTCAAACCGGTCAGCAGCTTCTGCTCGGCGCCTACCAGGCGTTGATGCGGCAGGTGAAGGCCGGGCGGGTCACCCTCCACGCGCGCACCGAGATGCTCGACCTGGTGGTCCACGAAGGACGCGCCCGTGGCATCGTGACCCGCGATCTGGCGACCGGCGACATCCGCTCCTGGAGCGGTGACGCCGTGGTGCTCGCCACCGGCGGCTACGGCAACGTCTACTACCTGTCGACGAACGCCAAGGGCTCGAACGTCACGGCGGCGTGGCGTGCCCACCGACGAGGCGCCTATTTCGCGAACCCGTGCTACACGCAGATTCACCCCACCTGCATCCCGGTGTCGGGTGACTATCAGAGCAAGTTGACCCTGATGTCCGAGTCGTTGCGCAACGACGGGCGTATCTGGGTCCCGACCGCCCCAGGCGATTCGCGGCGACCGACGGACATCCCGGAGAGTGAGCGCGATTACTATCTCGAGCGGCGCTACCCGGCTTTCGGCAACCTGGTGCCGCGCGACGTCGCGTCGCGGGCGGCCAAGAAAGAGGCCGACGACGGACGCGGTGTGGGGCCTGGTGGTCTCGGGGTATACCTCGACTTCGCGAACGCCATCGAGCGCCTCGGTCAGGATGCCATTGCCGCTCGCTACGGCAACCTCTTCGAGATGTACGAACGGATCACGGGCGACGACCCGTACCGGGTGCCGATGCGGATCTTCCCGGCCGTTCACTACACCATGGGTGGCTTGTGGGTGGACTACAACTTGATGACCACCGTCCCGGGGCTCTACTCGATCGGTGAGAGCAACTTCTCGGACCATGGCGCCAACCGGCTGGGTGCCAGCGCGTTGATGCAAGGCTTGGCGGATGGCTACTTCGTACTGCCCAACACCATTGGCGACTACCTGGCCCAGCACATGGGTGAGGAACGGCTCGAGACCAGCGACTCGGCGTTCACCGCGATCGAGGACGACGTGCGGGGACGGACCCGCAAGCTGCTCGAGACCAACGGAAAACGGACGGTGGACGACTTCCACCGCGAGCTCGGCCTGCTGATGTGGAACGAGTGCGGCATGGAGCGGAGCGCGGAGGGTCTGCGCAGGGCATTGGCAAAGATCCCGGAGATGCGCGAGGAGTTCCATCAGAACGTCCGCGTGCTCGGTGGTGACCAGACGGTCAACCAGAGCCTCGAGAAGGCCGGACGCGTGGCAGACTTCTTCGAGCTTGCCGAGCTGATGTGCATCGATGCGCTCAATCGCGACGAATCCTGTGGTGGGCACTTCCGCACGGAGCACCAGACGCCGGAAGGCGAGGCCCAGCGCGATGACGAGAATTTCCGGTACGTGGCCGCCTGGGAATGCACAGGTGATTTCGCAAAGCCGGTGCTCAACAAGGAACCGCTCGAGTTCGAGAACGTCAAGCTGACCCAGAGGAGCTACAAGTAATGGACCTCACTCTCTACGTCTGGCGCCAAGCGGGACCGGATGCCGCTGGTGAGATGAAGCGCTACGAGGCCCAGGGCATGAGCCCGGACATGTCCTTTCTCGAGATGCTCGACGTGGTCAACGAGCGCCTGATCCTCGAGGGCGAGGAGCCGATCGTCTTCGAGCACGACTGCCGCGAAGGTATCTGCGGAGCATGCGGCATGGTGATCAACGGCGTGGCCCATGGGCCGCAACGTGCGACCACGACCTGCCAGCTCCACATGCGCCAGTTCAACGATGGCGACACGATCTACATCGAGCCTTGGCGTAGCACGGCATTCCCGGTCCTACGCGATCTGATGGTCGACCGAAGCTCGTTCGATCGCATCATCGAGGCTGGTGGCTACGTCTCGGTCAGCACGGGCTCGGCCCGCGATGCCAACGAGATACCCGTGCCCAAGGCCGACGCCGATTCGGCGATGGATGCGGCGGCCTGCATTGGTTGCGGTGCCTGCGTGGCAGCCTGTCCGAATGGCGCTGCGCAGCTCTTCACTTCTGCCAAGGTCGCGCACCTCGGTCTGCTGCCGCAGGGGCAGCCCGAGCGCCTCAGTCGTACGCGGGCGATGGTGGCGGTGATGGAAGACGAGGCGTTTGGTAGCTGCACCAACCATCGCGAATGCGAGGCCGTGTGCCCGAAACAGATCTCGGTCGACTACATCGCCCGACTGAACCGGGACTACCTCAAGGCACAGCTCCTCGACCCGAACGCGAAATAGCGCACCGCGCGGCAAAGGGCCGCCTCGGGCAGGCCCTTTGTTCGTTCCTCCCCCCGGGTGGGCACGGTCCTGGCCTGCCCCCAGCCATGCGGCAGGATCGAGCAGGCGGCACGTCCGATCCATACCCGTCGAGACTGCAATGGCTTGGATGCCGCTGACGGTGAACGACCGCCAGCAGCCGTGGGTAACGACGCCCGCGCAATCGGCAAAAGAAGAAGCGCACGCAGAATTGTCGATCTCGATGCGCACTGCCGCGCGTGGGAGTGGCGTGTTCACGAAACCGGTCGTCGCGACGAAGGGCTTCAGGCCGCCAGGGTCGGTCCCTTTCTCTCCGCGTGCGATCGGCTATGCTTCTGGGCAAGCCTTCAATTGTGGTGCTCAGGTAAACGAGGAGCGATCCCATGTCTGTCCTTCCGATGCTGATCGTGGCTGGATCCGTCCTGTTCTTCGGGCTGTTTTCGGCCCGGGCCCAGCGGAGCCTGCTGACGCCGCCGATGGTCTTCACGGCGCTCGGACTGGTGTTCGGCGCGCACGGACTGGGGCTGGTCGAGCTCGACGTCGATCATGAGGTCATCCACGCCCTGGCCGAAATCGCCCTGGCGGTCATCCTTTTCGGTGACGCTGCTCGGATCGATCTGGGCCGCCTGCGCCGCGAGCATGATCTGCCGCAGCGCATGTTGTTGATCGGCCTACCGCTGGCCGTGATCTTCGGCACCCTGTTGGCCATACCGCTGTTCCCGGGCCTACCACTCTTCGAGGCGGCGCTGCTGGCGGCCATTCTGGCACCGACCGATGCCGCGCTCGGGCAACCTGTCGTGTCGAGCAAGGATGTGCCGGTTCGGATTCGCCAGACGATCAACGTCGAGAGCGGGCTGAACGATGGGCTTGCCTTGCCGGCCGTGCTGATCCTGATCTCGCTGGCGTGCGCGACCACCGAAGCGGGTGCCGCGGTTGGCGGGGTGGGCTACTGGGTCGCCTTCACGGCGGGGCAGGTGATCCTCGGACCCTTGGTCGGCATCGCGTTCGGCTACCTGGGCGGCAAGCTCTTCAACCTGGCCCGCGAACGTGAATGGACAACCGGGACGTTCCGCGATCTGAGCGCGGTCGCGCTGGCGGTCACCGCATTCGCTGCTGCCGAGATGGTTCACGGCAACGGCTTCTTGTCGGCCTTCATCGCGGGGATTACCTTCGGCGCGGTGGCCTGTGACGCCGAGATGCTCGATGAGTTCATCGAGGCCGAGGGGCAGCTCCTGACGCTCTTCGTCTTCGCGATCTTCGGTGGTGTCCTGCTGCCCGAGGCGCTCGAGTCCTTCCACTGGACGATGCTGGTCTATGCCATCGGCAGCCTGACCGTCGTGCGCATGGCGGCGATCGGGATCAGCCTCGCAGGCAAGAAGCTCGGCCGAGACACCGTGCTCTTCCTGGGCTGGTTCGGACCACGGGGCATTGCATCGATCCTCTTTGCCTTGGTCATGGTTCGCGCCTCCCAACTCGGCGAGCACGAGCACATCTTGCCGATCATCATGGTGACGGTCTTGCTTTCGATCGTGCTGCACGGCATGAGCGCGGGTCCCTTGGCGAAGGCCTACGGACGCCGCCAGGCCGTCCGTGACCGTGCGGCGCCCGAGCACCAAGAGGTCTCCGAGCACCCGTAGCGGCGGGCCGCGGCCTCCCGGGCGGACTTGTCGCTGCCGAGCGGTAGGATGGGGGCATGGGCTCGACGACGTGGCGCAGCGACCGGGAGCTCGCCCAGGCCTATCTCGACGGCAATCCGCAGGCGGTTGCCGCGATCGAGCGCGTGGTACGGGCCAGTCTCGGCGGTTTTCGAACCGCCTTTGCGGCTGATCTCGACGACATCGTTCAGGAGATTCTCCTCGAGGTCACGATCGCCCTCCGTGAGCGCCGATACCGAGGTGATGGGGTCTTGGCTGCCTACGTGAGCCGCCTTGCCCGGTTCCACGCCATTGATCGTTGGCGCAAACGTCGTGTACGGCATTGGGTCGAGCTAGACGAGCTCGGACTGCCCGCCAGCGACCCGCTGCCGTCTCAGCAGGTCGAGCAACGAGATCGGGTCCGCGGGCTGCTGAGCCTGTTTCGTGCCATGCCCGAAGAGTGTCAGCGACTCTGGCGGATGCTCGTCCGCGGCGCGAGTTATCGACAGATGAGTGAGAAGCTCGGCGTATCGGAAGGCGCCTTGCGGGTCCGTGTACTGCGCTGCCGGAAGCGTGCACAGGCGCATCGCGACCGAGAAGAGGTGTAGCGCTTGCCAACAGACTCCGACAGTCTCACGATGAGAACGCTATGAATGATGAGCGGAACAACGGTCTCGAGCAGGGGCAGCGCTGCGCAGTCGTCGAGGAGCGTCTGCCCTGGCTGCTCAATGGAACACTGGATCCCGAAGAGCGTGCCGACATGCTGCAACATGTGCGGAACTGCTCTTCCTGCCGAGGGGCTCTGTCGGCCAGCCACGAAACGGGTATGGCGGCCGATACCCACTTGCCGATCGACACCCTGCTCGACCTGGCGGATGGGCTGACGCTTGGCTCGGACGATCAGCGCCTGGCCGCTGCCCATCTTGATGCCTGTGATCAGTGCGCCGAAGAGTTGCGCGCCCTTTCGGCCGGATTCGTCTTGCCACGCGTGGTCCAGCGGCCCGAGTCAGGTCCGGCCGCGCTGTGGCGGTCGTTGGCGCTGGCTGCAGCGCTGGCCGCGGTGCTCTTCGGCCTGGGATGGTGGCAGGCGTCGAGCGCCCGGCGCGATGATGTATTTTCCGCGGGCCGGCCGATTGCCAACGTCGCAGCTGTCGAGCTGCGACCGACGGCGCCATCGCGCGGGGCGGAGATCGCTGTCGCCCGCCTCAGCCTGGATCCGAGTGTGCCCGTACTGTCGGTGACGCTGCTTCCCGAGCTCGTGGTTTCAGGACCGCGCGTGCTCGATGTTGTGGGACCGGACGGCCGCTTGATCTGGCAGGTCGATGGCCTCGAACCGGCGTCGGACGGCGCCGTGAGCCTGCTACTGCCCTCAGCGTCTCTGCAGACTGGCGACCATCGTCTGCGGCTCCGTTCGGCCGACGAATCGGGGGCCGAACGGGTCGAAGTCTTTGTGTTGCGGATCGAGGCGTAGGGAGAGGCGCCTCGCGGAAGCTGCTCCGATGCCTGGGCTAGCCTGGGTCCCCAAATAGGCCGAAGGCGGCCCAGTGGAAGGGGTCCGAAGCGTCGACGATCTCCTCATCTTCGGGACCGATCGTGATCGGCCCACCGCGGAGCAGCCGGATTTGCGCCTGACGTAGGGCTTCGGTACGGCTCGCGCCCCGTCGAAGGGATGCGTAGAACGCTCCCATCAAGCCGACGGTCGAGCGATCGTCGATACGCCACTGGGTGGCCAGCACGCTGCGGGCACCGGCGAAGTGAAAGGCGCGGGTCAGGCCGAGTATGCCTTCGCCAGTCATGAATCGGCCAAGGCTGGTCTCGCAGGCGGACAGCGTGACCAGGTCGGCATCGAGGCGCACCTGGTCGAAGATCTCCCATGCCTGGAGCAATCCGTTGTCAGCGGGCTCGTTCGTCACGCCCGGATCGGCGAGCGAGAGAACCAGCCCCGACTCGAGTGGAAAGGAGTCATCGACGACGGCATGGCAGGCAAAGTGGACAATGGCGGCGTCCGGCCCGATCGCCTTGGCCCGCGTCTCGGTGGCATCGCGCCCGAGCCAGATGGTGGCGCGGTCACCAAACAGGCTGCGCAGGCTCTCGGCTTCGTAGCGGCTGGCAGGCAAGGGTGTCGGCGTGAACCCCCGCCGTAGACCCTGGAATCGCCCCGCGCCGCCCGGAAGTGCGACCGCCGAGCCCATCGGGGCGCGCCCGGAAGGCGCGAATGAGTCCCGAGGCGCGTACTCGGGGTCGGCAAACGCCACGACTGAACGCTTTGGTGCGTGGCCTCGACCGCGTTCCAGTCTGCGTCCGAGCATTGCGAGCACCGTCGCCGATGCCGCATACGAGATGGGGAGACGCTCGACCAACCGCCTGGGTGTGTCGGTGTCTCGTGCCTTTCTTGCGCCTCGGGAGGCCACAAAGCCTGGGTCGAGGAGCGCTGCAAAGGGCAAGAAGTGGAGCACGCCGTCGGGGATGATCACCAGCCGATCGGCTGATTCGATTTCCTGCGCCACCGGTGCGAGGAGACGGTTGGAGAGGTCCTCGACCAGGCGCGCGCGTACGCTTCGCCGAATCGGCGCTTGTCGGGCCCATGCCGCGCGCAACGTTGCAACATCGCGTTCGAGGTCGTCCGTCGCGTCGCCAAGCGGGATGGTTCTGAAGTCATCTGGGCCCGGGCCGATGGCGAAGAGCCACGATGATGGCGCGCCGACTACGTAGGCGAGCAGCAGGGTTCCGGGTTCGAGGGCAGCCCGTGCTCCATCCACGTCCAGGGTGTTCGGCGCCGCGACGGCTGCTACGTGCGGCGCGGCCGCGTGGATGCGATTGCGCAAGTGCTGCCGCTGGCGTGCGATGTCGGCGAGACGAACTTCGAGAATCTCGCGCTGCGCTGCGATCGATGTGCCGCTGGGCGCTGTCGTCCCGTCCTCCAGGGCTCCGCGGTTACCCGGCCCGCTGTCGAGGGCGAGCCGAGCGACCGATCGGAGCACGTCGTCGTGCGCGCTCTCGAGCGCTGCCTGCTCGGCCCGCAGCTCCTGCGGCAGCGCCTCCTCGATGGTCGTCTTCGAGTCCCGGCGCAGCAGCTCCAGAAGCTGACGGGCACGCGACTGCTCGAGGAGCGCGAACGCGCCGGCCCCGTCCCCTCTGCGGATCAAGAGATCCATGAGGTCGCGGTAGAGGTGCCCCCACTGCGCGACGAATCCGACTTTGGCCTCGTCGGCTCCCGCCAGCTTGCCGCGCTGAAGCTCGAGCAGCTCGATCGCGGCGCGGTAGGCCTCGATCGCCTCGACGGTACGCCCTTGATCGCGCAACAGGGTGGCCAGGTCGTGGTGCATGGCGGCGACCGGCATCGCGGCGGGCGTCTTGAGGCTGCGCAGCGCGATGGCGGATCGCAGCAGGGTCTCGGCTTCAGCGGTCTGGTCGCGGAGGCGAGCGAGGCGGGCGAGCACGTGCCGAAGGTCGGCAACGGACGCTCCCTCGGGAGTCAGGCTCTCGAACATGCCGATTGCTTCGTTCAAGAACAATTCGGCGTCGACGAGCTCGCCCTGGTCGAGGGCAAGTGCGCCGAGGAAGCCGAGGCTGGCCGCGACGGCTTGCCCGCCCGGCATGGTCTCGCGGCGAACGGCCAGCACACGTTCGCCGAGCAGGCGCGCTTCGTCGAGCTCTCCGCGCGTCCGAAGCACGCTTGCCAGCAGGCTCTGAAGGCCGGCGACCTCAACTGGGGGCCAATACCGTTCGAGGACGTGGATGTCGTGGCGCAGATGGCTGATCGCGGTTTCGAGGTCACCGCGCTCGCGGGCGAGGAAGCTGAGCATGGCCGAGCCCAGGAGACCTCGCTCGCGCGGCGCTGCCTGTTGTGCCAGGCGGTTGGCGCGCGACAAGTTTGCCTCGGCTGCCGCAAGGTCGCCGAGGCGCCAGTCGAGATAGCCCAGAATGTCGTGGGCCCGTGCCGCCAGGAAGGAGTCGTCGGCAATGCTCTCGATGATGTCGAGGGCGCGGGCTGCGACGCCGCGGGCGGTGGAGAAGTCCTGGCCGTAGCGGTGAACCTGCGCCTCGCCGAGGAGCAGGTGGGCCTGTGTGGCCGGGTCGGGAGTCTGGGGGGCCGCGTGCAGGCGGCTCTGCGCGCGCCCGAGGATCTCCTTCGCCTCGGCCGGTTGACGCAGGTGCCAGAGCAAGAAGTCCGCCTGCTCGGTTTCGATGTGCGCGATCAACCCCGCGTCGCCCGTCTGCAGGGCTGCATCGACGGCTTGCTCGTAGCCTTCGGCCGCATCCGTCCAGCGCCGGGCGGTTCGCAAGGCGCGGGCCTGTACCAGGCGCATCCAGGCCACGACACGGTGGTTGCCGGAGGCGCTCGTCTGCGCGGCGAAACGGTCCCAGGCCGCTGCTGCTGCTGCGAAGTCGCTGCGCTCCGCAGCCGCGTGTGCCCGTTCGACGTGTGCGAGCAGATCGGCTGGAAGCACTGGACGGACCGTCATGACCAGGGTGCCCGGCAGCAGCTCGGCTTCGAAAGGCTCCCCGTGTCGCTGCCCGATGAGCACGACGCGTCCGCGTGCGCGTTGTGCCTGGAGGATCAGTTCGAGGTGGAGCGGGTCGACGAAGGATCCGGACGCCGGCGCGGCGCCCACCCCGGGGGAATCCCCGTCGGAGGAATCTGCCACCGGACGTCGCCAGCCGCGCAGGCGATCGCCAGGGCGAATGCCGGCTGCTGCGGCCGGACCGCCATCGACCACCTCGAGGACGACGACCCCCAATCCATCCGATGTGCTGGCAGAGGCCCCCAGCCGGTCCGGAGGCATCGCCAGCAGCGCGAGCAGCCCGGCCGCCGCGGGCCACCATTGTGCGCGCGCCGGCGCTCGAAGACCTGCGCCAAAACCGAACATGGACGCAAGCATACCGGCATCGAGGAAGGGCTATGGGACGACAGCGCTCCAGGCACTGGTATCGATTGACTCGAAGCTTTCGGCGAAAGCGACCCTGCTGGCAATCGCATGAAACATGCCGGCGTCGCTTTCCGCATTCGGCTCGAAGTCTTCCTCCGGCACGCCGATCACCAGGTCCATGCCACCGTCACCCAATCTCGCTGCTGCGAGGCTGTGCCGGCCCGATCGTCTGGCTCCGCTGTACCGCCCAACGCATCGCCCTGTACGAACGATTGACCCGTGAAACCGACCAGGCCCAAACCGCGAACGCTGTAGGCGACCTCGATGGCGCCGGCATTCTGAATCGGCCCGTCATCAGCGTCTGGGGCGGCGATCGCCAGATCGTCCGTGCCGCTACCATCAAAGTCGCCCGACGCCAGCGTCAGGCCAAAGGCATTGCCGGAAGCGATCGGCGGACCTCCGACGAATCCCTGGTCGACGAACTGGTCGCCGTTGCTGGTGAGCCCGGCTCCGGCCGACTTGAAGAGAACGTTGACCGTGCCGGCGAATCCCATGCTGGAGACCGACTCACCCGGCACGCCGACGGCCAGGTCGTCTGAGCCGTCGCCATCGAAGTCACCGCCCGCGAGGGCGGCACCGAAGTTGTCATTCGCTTCGATCCGGTCGAGCAGCCCGGGCTCGTTCAGGAAGACGTTCACGGCACCCGCTTCGGCGATGCCCTCGACAGGGGCACCTCGGCTGCCCACGGCCAGGTCATCCAGCCCGTCCCCGTTGAAGTCGCCGCTGGCGAATACGGAGCCGAGCCGGCGCCCAGCTCCAGTAGTCGAGAGCGAGCTCTGCGTCTCTGGATCGCGCTGAGCCCATCCGGGAGCGGTGACGGCGAGCGTCGCACAGATCATCCCGTAGCGAATCGCGAGCATGGTTTCTTCCTTGGTTCGATGACCATCGAGAAACCTGTCGGCCGGGGCGGCGATCCGCTACCGACGCGTCGGTAGGGTAGGGGGTGGACGGCCACGGGGTGCTCGTGCGGGCCCACGAATGATCCGACGCCGCGCAGGGCGGCGCCCAGGAACCGCTGGGCAATGAATCTGCGGGCGCTCGGCTACCGGGCAGCCCGCTTTTCTTCGGTGCGCGCTGTTGCTCAAGCGCGCGGTGTCCCTCAGGCGCGCAGGGGCGCGAGGGCGGCGAGCACCTCGCCGGTGTGGGCATAGCGATCGTCGCGATCGCGGGCCATGCAGCGCCGAATGATGGCGTCGAGCTCGGGTGGCATCTCGGGCCAATGCGTGGTCGGCGGCGGTGGGTCGCGCTCCAGCTTGGCCTGAAGGATCGACATCACATTGGCGCCAGCCTCGAAAGGAAGACGACCGGTGAAGAGCTCGTAGAAGATCGCGCCGCAGGCGTAGAGATCGGCGCGTTCGTCCGGCTCTTCGCCGCCGACTTGTTCGGGGGCAATGTAGAACGGGGTACCCACCAGGACACCCTTCTCGGTGGTGCTGCCACCACCGGTGACTTGGCGAGCAATGCCGAAGTCCATCAGTTTGGCGTTGCCGCTCGGCTCGACGATCAGGTTCTCGGGCTTGATGTCCCGATGCAGGATGCCCACGCCATGGGCTGCTTCGAGGCCGCGGCAGAGCTGGCGGGCCAGGCGCAAGCCTGCCGACAAGGGCAGGCGGTCCGAGCGGTCGAGCAGGTGACGCAACGTGATGCCCGGGACGTACTCCATGGTGATGAAGGGGGCGCCCCGGAAATCGCCGAAGTCGAAGGTGCGGAGCACGTTCGGATGCGTGATCTTGCGGGCCAGCTTGATCTCGAGCTTCATCCGCTCGAGCTGTTCCTGATCGAGCGTGGCACCGGGTTTCAGCATTTTGAGGGCCACCAGCTCGTCGAGCTCGTGGTCGCGGACCTGGTAGACGACTCCCATACCGCCCGAGCCGAGCGTAGAGACGATCTCGTAGCGTCCACTGATCATCTGCCCGGCGCCGATATCGCCGAGGGTCGCGGTGATGCTCGCGGTCGGAGAGGTGCTGGAATTGACCCAGGTGACGTCGGCTGCCGGGCCGCTGAGCCGGGCAAGCAGGCCCGACGGCACCATGTAGAGCGGCAACGCGGAAGAAAACTCGGTCTGTTCCTCGAGCGTCAGGCCCTGGCGACGGACCAATGCGTCGAGCTCGCCGAAGAGGCTGCGGGCGACGACGACTTCGCCGCTCTTGGCGATGGACAGGAGTCGGTCTGATTCGTCCGCGGCCGGGCCTGCGACCGTCGCCTGCGGTCGGCTGCGACCGTCCCAAGAAACAGAGCCGTTGACCATCAGGCCGTTGGTCAGGGCGATCGCGGGAGGCTTGTTCCCGTGCTCGGCTTCGGCGGCGTGCAAGGCTGCGGCCGCCGCCATGGCGCGCGCGGCCCGCTCTTCGCCGTGGAAGCTTGCGACCAGACGGCGGCCGAGCGCGGCCTCGACCGTGCCGCGGTGAGTGGCGATGGCGCCGGCAATGCGGCGAAGATCTTGGCTTTCGGCGTCCAGTACCAGCGCCGGGTTCTCGGTCGCCTGCTCGATTTCACTCGTCCGGCGGGTCCGGGGCAAGTTGACCGTCATCACCGTCGCGACGCGCGCGTTGGGCGTCGGCAAGGTCGGTGCGGGCGAGCTGGCCGAGGCGGCAGGCGCACTGGGCAAGCTGCGGCCGAGCTCGGTGACGTAGCGTTCCATGTCTCGACGCTCGCGCAAATCGGAGAGCAAGACATCAAAGGAGCGGGAAAGGGTGCCTAGCTCATCACGTCGCGAAGTTGCCACGACTTGGTCGTAGTCTCCTTCGGCTGCCGTACGCGCCGCCGCAGCGAGTTTCGACACGGGATCGAGAATGCGCCGGGCGATCAGGAAGGAGAGCGGTAGCGACAGCAGGATGGCGCCCAGGCCGATCCACAGCAGGTGCATGTTGAGCCGATCGAACGGCTCACGCTGGGCGGCGAGCGATGTCGACGTGACGACAGCGCCCACCGGCTTGTTGGCGACGTCCCAGAGCGTGCGAGTCTGCACCAGCCACGACTGATCCTGAAACTCGACCGTCATTGGCTCGGTGCGCCGCTTGGGCTGCGCGACCGCCCAATCACTTTCCGCCATGCGCGCGACCAGCTCCTCGGCCTGGGTCGGGTCGAGCGTCGTGGCGACCAGCCGCTGACCGTTCGCGG
>CALFAM010000056.1 GCA_937948815.1 uncultured bacterium | reverse complement strand
AGATTGCGATCGATCACGATATCGGTCACCGGCCGGGCATCGAGCCGGGTAATGGCGCCGCTGGAATCCTTCTTGCCATCGCAGAACCCGGTCGACTCCGGCGTGATCTCGATCGGCACGTTGAAGTCGATCAGCTCGTTGTTGCGCAACGTCCAGTCCTGGGTGCACTGGCGCGCATTGATGCCACGCGGCAGCCCCGCCCGAACCGGGTTGGGATGAGACAGCACATTGGCATCGAGCACCGAGTCGAGAATCTCGAGCCCGTGGTAGTAGCCCCAAACCTTGACCGCGGTCGACGCCCGCGTCGTACAGATCTCGGATGGCGCCGGCTCGCAGCCGGTCGACGCCAGGCAGACACCTCCGGAGGCGCAGGTCGGATCGGTCGCTGTATCGCAGGTAACGCTGGCCGGCGGACGGCAGGCATCCAGACTCAGGCTGATGTTCTTCCAGCGGAATGGACCATAGTCCGCGGGGCCGTTGCCACCGCCTCCGCGCACGAACCAGTGACCATTCTCGGTGACCAAGAGATTTTCGAACGAAATATAGTGCGCTTGCCAGCCAAACGTATTGATCGCGGATGCCCGACTATTGAAGTTGCTGTCACGGTTGAGATCGTGGATCTCGATATCGTGCACGTAGACGTATTCGGTCGGCACGGTGGGTCCACCACCGGTCGGCGACTCGGCATGGAGCTGAAAGAAGCCGCTGTTGTACGTCAGGGTATGCCGCCCATAGTCGCGCACGGTGAAATGCGCCATCTCGACATGGCTGAGATCGTTGGCCAGAAAAATCGCTCGTTCATCGGTCTTCTGGTGAAAGCGCTGCTGACTATCCCCGGGATTCTCGATCGGATCCAACCCACATCCTTGGTTGGGCGTGCCGGGACACGTCTCGGGTGGCGCCAACACTGCTGCGTGATCGGGATCGTGTGGTGGGTAGACCCCATCCCCATCGACATCCCAGCCCACCAACATCACCGGATCGGCGGGGAGTCGCCAGTCTCGAGCCTCGCTGCCGTCGGCAGACCGCACGAAGGTACCCGGCACGCCGCCACCATCGCTGCGCGGGGAGAGATTCTCCTCGATGCAGGTATTGCGGAAGCAGACGATGTCTTCCGCCCCATCCGCTGGCCCATCCGCGATCGACGCGAAGGCATATTGGATCGACCCACACGGATCACCCGGCGCGCCGCATCCCGGATGGTCGAAGCCCTCGGGCTGCCCGGGGAAGACATCGGCAGCGCAGCTGACATAGATGACATCCGCCAGGGAACCATCGGCGTCGCCGTCCAGGGGTCCGCCATTGCACACATTGCAGTCCTCGGCATCACCAATGATGCCGTCGCGGTTCATGTCGAAACCGCAGTCGCGCGGCTGATACCCCCGTTCGGCGAGCGCCGGCAAGCCACTGCCAGCCAACAGGATGGAGACGAAGACGAGACGGATCACCGCGCTCGGCCGAGCACGATGGTGCAGCGAACGGCAATTTCCCATGGCCAGATTTCCTTCCTTCTTGCGTTCCACAAGATGCCCCTACCCACCCGTGGGCAAATCCCCAGACACCTCGCATATTCACGATGGCGTCATCTGGCTTCGATTTGCCTCAAACTGGTGCAAAATTCATCTTCTTGGTAGGCCAGTGCCCTATTCCGCAGCCCCGCAGTTGTCGACCCGGCCATCAATCCTGAGTCCAGGTCTCGGTGGTGGCGTCATAGATCAGCACCCGCATGCGACCGATCACTTGGTTGACACGAACTGCCCACAGCGCACGATCGCCATCGGTGATGTAGATCGAGCCGGGTGTGGCGGTACCGAGCTCGCTCCAGGAGGCGAGGTCGGATCGATTGAAGCGAACCGGATCGTCGAGACGGTCCATCCGTTTGCCGGAGCCCGGATCCCGCGGCACGATGCCCGGTGGAAAACCGAGGCGCACCAAGCGTCCAAAGTGGGTCAGATCGCGGGTACTGCCGAGTTGTGGGTCACGGCCAGCGTCAATATCGTCATTGCGAACACCATCACCGTCCTCGTCACGGTAGAGCGTCCAGCTCACGCCGCCCCGGGCGTCGGTGCGGAACTTGAGCGCGACGTTCGCCTGGTGGCGGACGGCGTAGAGACGGGCCGACTGCATCGCCCCCACCACCTCCGCGGCCGCCAGGCGCATGCGCAGACTGCGCGTCCATGCGAGCACGGACGGGATGGCGATCGTCGTGGTGAACACGATGAGCACGAGTACGACCATGATCTCGAGAAGGCTGTAGCCGAAGACAAGGCGACGGCACCGGATCCCGTGGCGGCTCGGAGCACGGGAAAGGTCAACAGATTGGATCTTTCGGATTGGCATGACTTCATCTTTTTCCTCTTGGTGATCGATTCCGTGGCGCCAGAGAGGGCAAGTCAGAGAGCAAGCCCCCAAGACAAACCGAAGAAGGTTCGGTGGCAACGGCATGACGGGAAACGCGCGCGGAGACGAGAGAGCAGCCTGGGGGGACCCGCCCAGGAAGGGGGGGCGGAAGCCGCTCTCCCGCCTCCACGCGCGGCCAACTCAAGGCGCGTCGCTCGGCTGGCTCGGACGCAGCTTCTCGGTGAGGGTCGTCGCACCCTCGACCACCACGTGCTCCGCCATCAGAGCAAAGGTCTTGTCGCCAATGCCCCGGACCAGAATGAGGTCGTCCGGCTTCTTGAAGGGGCCGTTCTCTTCGCGGAACGTGATGATGCGATCCGCAAGCGCCGGCCCCACACGAGGTAGGTACATCAGCTGCGTACGCTCGGCCTGGTTGACGTTGACGACCTTGGTGTCAGCCGCAAACACCGGTACGGCCGACGTCATGGCCACGGCGACCAGCAGCAGAAGGGCCCAGACGTGGCGAAAGCGACGGTCAGTATGGTGATTCGTGTTCATGGTGCATTCCTCTTCATAGGTGCTCCCCAGCGCGATCGATCGCGCCTAGGGGCGGTTTTCGTTGGTATCGACTGTGTTCTTGGTATCGATGGCATGCAGCTCATCGAGCCGGACGACCTGTTCCGCCGGTGTCGCTGCAAGAGGCTCAATCGTTCGCGTCGTACCTCCTCTGGTCATGGTTGATTCCGGCCTGCCGCGTGTCGGCGTGCTCGGTAATGCACACCCCTTTATCAAGCCGCTTGCCAACTCCGAGATATCTCATAAACGATTCAAATAAATAGACTTACACTCCCAATCCTCGATCACGGCGAGACGTCGGCTGTCCAGTGATTGCGCGCGCGAGCGGCCGGCGGTCGGCAACGCTCGCGGCAAGCCCGCAGCCAGGGCCTTTCTGAGCCGTGTCAAACGATTTGGACACTTGCAAAATCTTTTGACACGCTTGATTACCGCCTTACTTTCGCCTACCATCGACCCCATGGCACGCTCGCTCGCCGCCCAACCGCCTACCGAAGAGCCACTCGCGACAGCACCGCTCGCGGACCTCGCCAAGTGCACGTCGAATCCCCGCACAGCGCTGGCGAGTGATTTGCTCGAGAAGCTCGGCGGGCGTGTCTGGGCAGGGCGAGAGCTGATTCGGCGTCAGCGTGCGTCGGCAGAGACCGTCCTGAGCACGTCGATTCCGGCACTCGATGCCTTGATCGGCGGCGGCATCGAGCGCGGCACCACCTTGGAACTGATCGGACGCGCATCGAGCGGTCGCTTTTCACTCGTGTTGGCGCTGCTCGCCGCCGTCACTCGCTGTGGCGAGCCGGCTGCCCTGGTGGACCGCGGTGGCATGCTCGACCCACGCGCCGCGCGCGCCGCCGGCATCGATTTACCGCGTCTGCTATGGGTGCGCCCGCACGACATGCGCGAAACCCTGGCGAGTGCCGAGATCGTGCTCGAGGCGGGCATGCCCCTGGTCGTGGTCGACCTCGGCTTGCCACCGCTCGAAGGCGGTCGTGGCTCTGAAGCCGCCTGGCTACGCCTGGCACGCGCCGCCCGCAGCCGACGCACGGCACTGTGCATCGCTGCGCCGTATCGGGTGAGCGGCACCGCTGCCGGTACAGTCATCGAGACCTACAAGACCCGTGCGTGTTGGCAACCGTCACCACACCAGCCAGCACATTCCCGATCGCGCCCGCTTGCGCCCGCGCCCTGGCTGCTTCATGGCCTCACGACCCACCTGAAGCTGGCCAAGCAAGTCGCGCGCGCCAGACGCCCCAGCGCCGGTTCGCCGGGGGCGTCACGGGGCACGCAACCGGGGGATGCGCAATCGGGCAGGCCGGCACGCGCCGCGCGGCCAGGCGACCAGGAAGCCTGCCATCTGCGGGTCAAGGAAGCCGTTCCGGCGGAGACCGACACGGCGAGGACCGACCGCACGACTCGTGCTCGGCCCCCGATCGCTGCCAGCGCCACCGATGCGGCTTGAGCCCCGATCATGGTCGATGTATCGCGCGTCCTCTGCCTCGAGGTGCTGCTCTTTCCCCTCGCCGCCCGCTTGCGCAGCGAGCCCGAGCTGCGCGAGGAAGCCGTGGCCGTGCTCGAAGGTCAGGGCACGCGAGCACACATCGTGGCCGCCACCCGGCGCGCGCGGCAGGCGGGAATCCGCGCCGGTCAGACCCTTGCCCAGGCCCGCGCCCGCCTGCCGCGCTTGGTCGCTCGGGCGCGCGACCCGAGCTGCGAGCGTGCAGCGCAGGAAGCGTTGCTCGATGTCGCGGAAGGTTTCTCACCCCGGGTCGAAGACGACAGCCCTGGCCGCATCTACCTCGACACCACAGGCCTCGATCGCCACTATTCGGACGCCGACGATCCCGAGCAGGCGTTGGCCAGCGGCCTGCTCTACGCAATCGAGAAACGCGCGGGACTGAGCGCCCGCATCGGCATTGCCGGTAGCAAGCTGGCGGCCCGGGTCGCAGCGAGCAAGCGCGGGGGACCGACGTGCGTCCCGCGCGGACAGGAAGCACCGTTCCTGGCGCCCCTGCCGCTCAGCCGACTGCTGCCGGTCGGTGAGCTGCTGAACCAGCTCGACCGCTGGGGCATCCACACGGCTGGCGCCCTGGCGCGCCTGAGCCCCGATGCCGTGACAAGTCGCCTGGGAGAAACGGGACGGCAGCTCCACGCTCTCGCCCGCGGGCTCGATCCCAAGCCCCTGGTGCCCCGTAAACCGCCGCCGACGTTCATCGAAGGCATGGAGCTCGAGTGGCCGCTGGTCGACCTGGAAGCATTCGGCTTCGTGGCCCGTGCCGCGCTCGAACGACTCACCGCACGCATGGCCGCGCACGGTGTCGGCTGCTTGCATCTCGACCTCTCCCTCGAGCTCGAACCAGAGGGGCACCACGCACGCAGCCTGACCCTGCCCGCCCCCACCCGCGACATCAAGACCCTGCTCACCTTGATGCGCCTCGACCTCGAGCGTCAACGTCCCGGCGCACCCGTGCGTGCCTTCACCTTGACCGCCCATCCGGATCAACCGCGGGGCGCCCAGCTCACGCTCTTCGGCCCGGAAGCAATCTCACCCGAGCGTCTCGCCACCACGCTCGCCCGCCTATTCGCGCTGCTCGGCGACGATCGCGCCGGCGCACCGGCCGAGGTCGACAGCCACCGTCCGGAATGCTGGGCCCTGGAGCCCTACAAGCTGTCGCCACCGCCGACCACACGTCGACAACCACCGCCGAGCCGTGGCTTGCTGGCCGTACGCGTGCTGCGCCCACCCATTCCACTCCGGGTCACCCTCGCCGATGGTCCCATCGCCTCCGTATCACCTGCCCACGGCACGAAGCCTCACCGGGAAGAGCGCAGTGACGCAAAGGACCGTGAGCGTCCGTGCGGCGATACCCCGTACGGTGGCGCCACGCCTCTGCCCGCGCCACGCCACATCGAAGCCATCGAGGCCGAGGCGGGCGACCCACCGCCGCTCGACCAGCAGGCCCGCAGGTCCCCCGTTCGGCGTCTCCCCAAACGGCCGTTACGCATCGCCGGCGCGGTGCGGG
>CALFAM010000055.1 GCA_937948815.1 uncultured bacterium | reverse complement strand
CCGGACGGCTCCGACTCACCGGCCGCCGCTTCCGCTGCCGCCGTGCCTTGCATGGCCGTCGCCCCGAGGATCAGCTCGCCGAGAATCAGCCCCAGCGCATAGACGTCGGCGGTGGTGCCCACGGCGCCGCCAGTCGCTTGCTCGGGGCTCGCGTAACGCGGCGTCATCGGCGCCCGACCGATGGTCCAGTCGCGCGCTCCTTCCTCGGACGATGTCGGGTCTGTGTCGAGGACCTTGGCAATGCCGAAGTCGAGCAAGGTCGGTTTGCCCTCGGGCGAGACGAGGATATTGCTCGGTTTCAGGTCCCGATGGACGATGAGCTGCTGGTGCGCGTGGCTGACCGCCGCGCAGATGTCCCGGAAGAGGGAAAGACGGGCACGTAGCGCGCGCGGCCGCTCCTGCAGATCGCGGTCGAGAGAAACACCGACGACGTGCTCCATGACCAGGTAGGGCAAGCCATCCGGAGTGCTGCCAGCATCGTAGAGACGCGCGATCCCTTCGTGCTCCAACCGCGCCAGCACACGGCACTCATTTCGGAATCGACCGAGGCTGGAAGCCGTCAGCGTCCCCTGTTTCAGCACTTTGATCGCGACGCCGCGCTCGTAGTGCCCATCGTCCCGGGCAGCGAGAAAGACCGTACCCATGCCGCCTTCGCCGATCCGCTCGAGGATCCGGTAGCGCCCAAACTGCTGGCCGGGCGCCGCGCCGCCCGCGCGCGCAGGGAGACCAGCGAGCGCTTCCCAACGCGGATTGTCGAGCACCGGCAACGCATCCGCATCAATGGCCAGCAGATCCTCGACCTCACAACGCAGCGCACGGTCCTCACCGCAGGCTTCGAGCAGGTAGCGTTCACGCGCAGTCCCCGAGAGGTCCAAGGCCCCTTGGAGAATCCGATCGACTTTGCGCCAGTGAGCTTGGGTGCTCAAGCTTGCTTCCTGCCGCTGGGCTTCCCGCTGCCGACCATGCTGCTCTCCGCCTCGAGCGCCGTACCGAGCTCCCGCCCCAGCCACGCCCGGGCGGAGCGCCACTCACGGTTGACGGTCGCCACCGACAGCGCGAGCACTTCCGCCACGTCCTCGATGCTCAGGCCCGCGAAGAAGCGCATTTGCACGATGATGCCCTTGCGCGCATCGAGCTGCTCGAGTCGGCCGAGGGCCTGGTGGATGTCGAGCACGGCGGCACGCCCCGACGAAGCGCCGAGCATGTCGTCGACCAAGGTCACGCGCTGTGCGTGTCCCCCCCGCTTCTTGGCCTTGCGTCGTCGGGCTTCGTCGACCAACACCTGGCGCATCACGCGCGCGGCATAGGCGAGAAACGTCACCCGATCCGGCCACGGGCATTGTGGCTGTCTGGCGAGCCGCAAATAGGTTTCGTGGACGACCGCGGTGGGCTGCAACGTAATGCCGTTGCGCTCCTTCTGAAAACACTTTCCCGCCACCCGACGCAGGGCGGCATAGGTCGCGTCGAACATCCCGTCGACGTCGCGCGGACCCTCAACCCCAGCTTGCTGCAAGGCCTGGCTACCCCCTGTAGATTCCTTCCAAGCCCCACCACTATAGCCGACAGCGAATTCATGCGCAGCGCGCCGAGGCTCGGGTGGCGGGGCCAGCGAATGGCCGGGGGCGAGCAGAGGGCGAGCGCCGTGCGGTTCCCTTCAGCTCGCGCGCACGGCGGTCTGGGGGTCGATCGCCATGGCACGCAACGCAGGTGGAAGGCACGCCGCCACGCCGACGCCCAAGAGCGTCACGGCGACCACCGCCAGGGTCAAGGGATCGAGGCGCTCGGTCTCGAACAGCAGATCGGCCAGCATGCGGGTGAAGAAGACCGCGCACCCCAGGCCCGCCAGCAAGCCGACGCTCAACAGCAGCACACCTTGGCGGACGACCAGCACCAGAACATCTCGGCGCCGAGCCCCCAGCGCCATGCGCACACCGATCTCGCGCACCCGCTGCCCCACCGACCAGGCAATCAGTCCGGCGACCCCCGCGATGGTGATCGCGAGCGCCAGGCCGGCAAAGAGGGCGAGCAGCCACGTGGTGGTGCGGGGCGTTGCCATCGACGCATGACGGAGAGCTTCCAGGGTCTCGACTCGGTCGACCGGCTGCTCGGGGTCGACCGCGAATACGGCTTGGCGAACGTCACGACTCACGGCACTCGGGTCCGCACGCGTACGGACCACGATGCGATTGGCGAAGCCAGTCTGAGAGAACGGCCGATAGAGCTCCTCGGCGCTCGACCGATCGAGCTGGTAGTTGCGGACGTCATTCACCACCCCGATGACCTCGACCCACGAGTCGCCTCCATCCAGTGAGAGCCGGCGGCCGACCGGGTCCTGGCTCGGCCAGTAGCGGCGCGCCGTGGTGGCGTTGATCACGGCGACCGGCATCGCCTGTTCATGGTCGCGCGAGTCGAAGACGCGGCCGCGCACCAGCCCGATCTCGAGGGTCTGGAAGTAGTCGGACGAAACGAAGTGGAGGTCGAGAATCGGCTGGGGCTGTCCTTCCTCGACCGGCTGACCTTCGACCTGCATCGTCTGGCCGTTGCCGCCCTGCTGCGTCAAGGGCGCGACCGAACCAACCGCGGCCGAGACGATCGCCGGATGGCCCTCCAGCCGGTCGAGCACCTGTTCGAAGAAGGCTCGAGACTGCTGCGGGGACGTGTACTTCGACCAATTGAGCGCGACCTGCGCGGTGAGCACATGATCGGGGTTGAAGCCCGGATCGACCTGTTCCAGGCGTTCGAAGCTGCGCAGCAGCAGTCCAGCCCCCACGAGCAACACCGTCGACACGGCCACCTGCAGCACGACCAAGGCCGTCTTCAGCCTCGAGCGACCGCCGGCCGTGGCATGGTCACCGTCGCGAAACGCGCTGACCAGATCGAGACGACGCGACAGCGCCGGCACGACGCCGAAGACCAGGCCCGTGACCAGGGCCAGGCCGAGCCCGAAGGCAAGTACCGCGGGATCGAGGTCGACCGTGGCGGCGCGCGGCGTGAGCAAGGCCGCGAAGTCGCGCAGCAGGCCAAGGCCACCAGCAGCCATCGCCAAGCCAAAGGCCCCCCCAAGGAACGCCAGCACCAGCGACTCCAGCACCGTCGGGTACGCCAGGCGCCAGCGTCCGGCGCCGAGGGCGGCACGCACAGCCAGCTCACGACGCCGGGCGACCAGCCGCGCCAGCATCAGATTGGCGACATTGGCGCAGGCGAGCACCAGCACCAAGGCGGTGGTGGCGAGCAACACCAGGAGCATCGGCCGCGCGCGGCGGGTCAGCTCGTCGGACAGCGGTACCGCGCGAGCCGCGAAGTTCGGCGCCTGGGCGTAGTCCGCATGCTCTGAGACAAAAGCACCGGCCATCGATTCGACTTCCAGCGCGACGCGGTCGACATCGTTGCCCGGCCGCAACCGTCCGAGGACGGTCAGCGCGCGAAAGGCGCCGCGGTTCTCGTGCATCTGCCGCTCGCCGTTGGCCCGGAAAGGGCACGCCGATGTCGGCATGTAGACATCGTTCTCGTTGGGAAACTGCGGAATCGGAGGCAGCACGCCGATCACCGTATGCGGCCGATTGTTCATCTCGAAAACCTGCCCAACGACCGCCGGATCGCCGCCAAAGGCACGCTCGAAGAAGGGATGGCTGAGCAGCAGCACGGCTTCGGCTCCATGGGCTTCGTCCGCTGCCACGAACGACCGGCCATGCAGCGGCCCGACACCGAGGACGTCGAAGAAATCGTGCGAGACGACACCGGTGGTCACCCGATCGGGCTCACTGCGCCCGAGCAAGGTAAAGCTCATGGTGTGGTACTCGACCAGATCGACACTCTGGCTACGCGACCGATAGTCGTAGAACTCGGCGATCGAGACGGGTACCGGCGTATCGTCCCCGACCTGCTGTCGGAGCACGACGAGCTCGTCGCCATCGCGATACGGCAGCGGCTCGAGCAGCACGCCGTGGATCATGCTGAAGATCGCCGTATTGGCGCCGATTCCCAGGGCCAAGGTGACAACGACGGTCGCGGCGTAGGCCGGTGACCGCCGCAGGCTACGAAGAACATGGACGAGCTCGCGCATGGCTACCTTCCGGGTCGACTCGATGACCCAGCACACCGGGCGCAGATCAGCCTGCGCACCAATCAGGCTCGATCATCGGCCAGCCGGGCCGATTCGATGGCACGTCGAGCAGAGACCGCGACCACCGCGCAGCGAACGGTGGCTGCGCTGCAGGCAAGTGCTGCCGGGGACGGACCGGAGTGGGCTACTCGGAGACGCGCTCGATCGACTCGAGCGTATCGGTCCCGAGAAGGCGATTACCCTGGTGGGTGTACCAGGTGCGGTGCTTGGGCAACCGCAACCGTCCAAGACGGGCTTCGCCGTCGAGCACGATGTACTCGCCGTCGTTCTTCGATTCGTCGTGGAAGAAGCGGTAGCCGACCAGGGCATAGTTGCCCCGGTCGAAGTAGAAGATCCAGGTGTCCTTCCCCACCGACTCGTCGTAGGTCACGCGCAGGGCGTAGACCGACCGTCGATCGAGCTTGGTTCGGGTCACCGCGCCCAGCCGGGTACCCGGATCCCGCAGCTTCATCGGCAAACCCCAGAGGTACACGTAGTAGTTGCGCATGCGCTCCAGGCGGTCGCAGTCCAGACGATGCTCGGTGCGCTCCTCCTCCGTCAGCTCGGTACGCCCGTCGAGGGAGACTTCACACTGACCCTGCTCGAGTCGACCCGCTACGGTGTGCTCGCCACGACGGATGAAGCGAAAGTTGTCTCGTGCGACGTCGATCATGACCTCGGAGTGTCGGTCCGGGGCATCCGGGCGTGTCTCGAGGAACGAGAAGGAATGCGCCTGGGTCATCAAGACGTTCTGCGGATCGTGGTAGGCGATCGCGCGCTCGACCACCATCTCCGGCGTAGGCTGGGCGGAGAGGGCCGAAGCGGTGAACGCAGCGAGAACGGCGACGGGAAGCGGCAAACGCATGCGATGTCTCCGGATGTGGAACCAGCAAAGGGCAACTGGCCCGAATCATATGCCACCCGTCGGTCCCCACCGCAGCCCCACCGGCCAGCGCGTCTGAGGCGATCCGACGTGCCCCTTGCATGAGGAGAATGAAAAGACGAATCGGCCATCGCCCTTGCCCTTCATCTCATGGCCGACCGCACGTGAGCCTTGTTCGTGCGCCGTCCCGTCCTCGCATCCCGAGGGGCTTTGCAGACGCTTCCCCGCTCGTCGACGTTTTGGGACGACTGCCAGGGCGCGGCACGCTACCCAGAGTCTTTCGATGGCCTTTACGAAAAGATCAGCTCCCACTCGTCATCCTCCGCCCGGATCCGTTCACCATTCGACACTGGCCCGAGGAGATCGATACGTGCCTCTCTTGAAAAGCTCCGGAAAACAGAATTCCACGCACCGCGCGCCACGCGCCACGCGTCTGCTCGCTGCTCTTGTCCTGATCGCCGTCTGCGGGACCGCTTTGGCGGCGTCGGCCTTGGCAGAGCTCCCTGAATCGGGACCGTTTCGCCGCATTGCCAGCTTTCCCGTCTTCCTGAACACCGACATCGACACGGAGACCGTGGCCGAGATCGTCACGGCAACGGAGGACGGCAATCTGCTGATCTACACCGACGGCGCGACCGAGAACCTCGGCTTCGTCGACATCAGCAATCCCGCGCTGCCATCCGCCAGCGGTCTCGTTGCCGTGGGCGGCGAGCCGACGTCGGTGGTGGTGGCCGGCCCGTACGCCCTCGCCGGCGTCAACACCAGCGAGAGCTTCATCGCCCCTTCTGGGCTGCTCCAGGTCGTCGACATCGCGAGCCGCTCGATCGTCCGCACCCTCGATGTCGGTGGGCAGCCGGACAGCGTCGCCGTGAGCCCGGACGGGCGCTTTGCGGCAGTGGTGATCGAGAACGAGCGTGACGAGGATCTCGGTGACGGCGCACCGCCCCAGGCACCGGCGGGCAGCCTGGTGATCGTCGATCTGGTCGGCATGCCGGCGGATTGGACCGCGCGCACGGTCGACCT
>CALFAM010000054.1 GCA_937948815.1 uncultured bacterium | reverse complement strand
CCGACCCGCTGATCGTGCTCGAGCCGTCGCTACGGGTGCGCAAAACGGTGTCACCGGAGAACGCTGACGCGGGCGACACGGTCACCTACAGCCTGCGGATCCAGCATCGCGGGATTTCGAGCACGGATGCATTCGACATCGCGGTTTCGGACCTGCTCACCCACCCCGATCTCGAGCTGATCCCGGGCACGGTGGTCGCGGCCGGCGGCACGATCGAGGAAGGAAACGATGCCGGGGACACGACCGTCCGTGTTTCGTGGAGCCAGATACCGCTTGGCACCACGCAGACCGTGACATTCGATGGCCGCGTCTCGGCCACCGTGCTCGCCGGTTCCAGCATCGACAACCAGGCCGAGGTCGTCTGGACGTCACTCCCGACCGCGGTCGGCGGTGTCCGCGCCTACGGCCCCGCCTCGAATACCGCCACCCTATCGATCGATGCACCGGCTCTGGTCAAGACCGTGACCGCGACCAGTGAGGCCTCCACCGGGCTGGACGCCTACGACGCCACGATTCACGACCTCACGATCGGCGAGCAGGTCACTTTCCAGATCGTCGCCACAGTGCCAGAAGGTGTCACCCAACAAGTCATCATCCGAGACAACCTGCCCGCCTCGGCGGTCGGTGCCTTGGAGGTTCTTTCCGCGCAGGTCGTGAGTGTGGGCACGGGCCTCGCGCCGACGATTGCCAACCCGGTGCCCGCGATCTCAGATGTCAATCTCGGTGATGGGCTCGACGACACCGTCGTCTTCGACTTCGGCGAGGTCACCAATCCGCCCGATGGGGTGGTCGACGCGCGGGACCGCATCACCGTGGAAGTCGTGGCCCGTGCCACCGACATCGACAACAATGCGGGGGCAGACTTGCTCACCAACACAGCGCTGATCGATTTCGACGGCGCCCTCCAGCCCTCCGCCACCGCCCCGGTCGAGCTCGTCGAGCCGATCCTGAGCCTGATCAAGTCGGGCAGCCGAGCGGTCGGCGATGCGGGCGACACGATCGAGTTCACAATCGAGATCGCACACGACGGTGTGAGCGCGGATGCCTTCGATCTGGTCATGACCGACACCATTCCGACCGGGCTGACCCCGACGGACGGCGTGGTCACCAGCGACGGCCCGACCGACCCCAGCAGCGCGAGCATCGTGGGTCAGGTCGTGACCGTCGACTTCGATGAATTCCCACGCGGCAGCACGGCACAACTGCGCTTCACCGTCCGCGTGGACGAGACCGTTGCGCCCGGAGAGCTGATCGTCAACCAGGCAAGCCTGGTGTGGACCAGCTTGCCCGCCGACGATGACGATACCGAGCGCAGCCGACAGGCCACGGACGACCATCGCTTCACGGTCAGCGAGCCGGGTGTCGTAAAGGCCGTGGTCGCGACCTCCGAGCCGTCCACCAGCCAGGGCCAGATCGGTCCCGAGGACGACCTGACCATCGGCGAGCAGGTCACGTACGAAATTGCGGTCACGCTTCCCGAAGGCACGGTAATGGGGGCCGAGGTTCGCGACCAGCTGCCGACCGGCAATGCTGTGCTCGCGCTCGAATCCGCCACGCTTACTGCCATCGGTGCCAACCTCTCCGGAAGCTTCAACGTCGGCGATTCCGGCACACCGAGCGATACGGACGACGACACCGTGAACGATCGCGCGTCCTGGACCCTCGGCACGGTGCAGAACCTGTCGGACAACGTCGTCGACGAGAAGGATCGTCTGGTCTTCCGCGTGGTCGCGCGGGTGATCGATGTCGCGGCCAACCAAGGAACGCTGGACGACGATGTCGAGAACATCGCCAGCTTCGTTCGCCTGGGTGGCGCCACCACCCTGGGCGTTGCGGCCGTCGACCTGGTGGAGCCCTCCCTCACCCTCACCAAGACCGCCAGCACCGAGTTCGCGGACGCCGGCGACCGGATTCGCTTCACCCTCGAGATCGCCCATACGGGCATCTCGTCGGCCGATGCCTTCAACCTCGAGATCGAGGACGTGCTCGGCGCTGGTTTGCTCTGGGACGACGCCTCGACCGTATCGAGCACCTGCACCGGCTTGGTCACCGACGACGCCAGCGCGCCAACCATCCGGTTCGACCTCCCCCGGCTGGACCTCGTGGACGCGCGTTGCACGATCGCCTACGACGCCCTGGTCGCCAACACGGTTCAGGCTGCACAGTCCCTGCGCAACCAGGCCGACCTGACCTGGGACTCCCAACCCGTGTTCGTCGCCGGCGAGACCCGCCGGCAGACGACCATGGCCGGCGCCGAGGTCACGGTGCTCGCGCCCATGCTGGTCAAGGTCGCGCGCATCACCAGTCTCGACGCGACCGAGCAGGCCTTCCACCGCCCGCTCGACTTCGACCTCGCGATCGGCGAGCTGGTCGACTACCGCATCACCCTGGTGTTCCCGGAGGGCGAGATGCCGGGCTCGGTCCTGGTCGACAGCCTGCCCGCGGACGCGGACGGTGTCATCGAAGTGGTTGGCGCGTCGATCATGTCGGTCGGCGCCAACCTGACCACCAGCCTGCCGGGTACGCCCGTGCTCAGTGACCTGCGGCTCAGCGATGGCCGCGACGACACCGTGACCCTCGACTTCGGAACTGTCACCAACCAGCCGGATGGCGCCGATACCGAGGCGGACCGCATCGTCTTGTGCATCACGGGCAAGGTGGTGAACGAGTCGGCGAATCGGGATGGTGACGCCCTGGTCAATATCGCCCGGCTGACCTCTACCGCCAATGGCGTGTCCTTGTCCGACCAGGCCTCGATCGATGTCGTGGAACCCGCCCTGCGCCTCGACAAACGCATGGGGCCCGTCGCGGAGAACGTCGTCACCGTGGCGATCGACATGATCAACGAGGGTACGGCGCCGGCCTACGACATCGCGATCGAAGATGTTCTTTCGGACGTGACTTGGGACACCAGCACCGCCGCCCTGACCGATGTACCGGAAGGCTTTGCCGCCACCCTCAACCCGGGTGGAAGCTCCCTGGCCGTGCGCCTGGCCACAGACGCCACGGCGCCGGTGCCCGGATTCGTGGCGCCGGGCCAGACGGTCACGTTCGGCTTCACGGTCCTGGTCCGCGGTGGCAGCATGCCGCCGGCCACCGTCGCCAACACGGTCGCCAGCACCGCGATCACCTCGCTGCCGGGCGCGGACGACGGCGAGCGCATCCTGCCCAACGTCCAGGACAATGCCCAACTCGGCTTGCCGAGACTGGACGCGCAGAAGACCATCGCACTGCTGACGGACGCTGATGCCAGCGGCACGTTCTCACCAGGCGACACGGCCCGCTACACCATCGCCATCGTCAACAGCGGCGACGGCGACGCCACCCAGGTCGACCTCACCGACACGCCGGATCCCTTGACGGGGCTGGTTGTCGGCTCGGTCACGGCCGCTGGCGGCAGCGTGCTGTCCGGCAACGAGGCCGGTGACCGTGACGTCGCGGCGCGCTTCGCCACGGTCAGCGCCCAATCGACCGCGACCGTGACCTTCGACGTGGTCGTGCTCGGTGGCGTCGCCCCGGGCATCGAGCAATTCGCCAACCAGGCACAGATCGACAGTGCCGAGCTGCCCGAGCTGGTTTCCGATGATCCGGGCACGCCCGCAAACGACGATCCGACGATCACCGTCCTCGACGCCCGACCGGACATCGCCGTGGCGATGACCGACGGCGGCGCTACGGCGGCGGTCCACAGCATCGTGATCTACACCGCCACGGTCAGCAATCCCGGTACCCAGGGTGCGACCGGCGTCGAGCTGCGAATTACCGTACCGGCGAACACGACCTTCAGCATCGCGGAGAGCGACGCGGGCTGGTCGTGTGCGGACGGTGCGCCGGCCGGCACGGTCTGTGTCCAGACCCTCGGGGCCCTCGCGGTCGGCGACAGCGTCATGCGCAAGCTGGCGGTCCGCGTCGACGGTACGGTGCCCAGCGGCGTCGAGTCAGTGTCGATCGGCGCGCTCGTCGCGGAGGACGGCAGCAACGGGCCGGAGCTCGATCTCACCAACAACACCGCGCCCGAGAACACACCGCTCGATGCGGAGCCTGACTTGTTCCTGCGCAAGGAAGACGATGACCGTTCGGTCTTCCCGGGCGACGTCCTGGTCTACGGCCTGACCTACGGCAACACCGGCGACCAGGACGCCACCGGCGTGACGCTGATCGAGACCGTACCGGCGCACACGGAGTTCGATGCCTTCTCCAGTCACCCCTCCTGGCAGTGCGACAGCGACGGTCAGGCTGGAGATACCTGCCGATTCACCGTCGGCAACCTCGACAAGGATCAATTTGGCTTCGTGGTCTTCGGTGTCCGTGTCGACGTTGGACTCGACGCCGCGGTCGCGGAGCTGAGCAACACCCTGCGTGCAGAAGACGACGGTGCCGGCAGCGGCGGTGAGCCGGTGACGAACGAGGTCACGGAGACCACGCCTGTCGATGCCTTCGACCGCACGACACGGAAGATCTACGCATTCGAGGATTTGAAGAACGACGCCGAGCTGGCCAACGACTTCGACTACAACGACTGGGTCATCGACGTCGAGCTCCGCGAAGTGGCCAACTCAGCCGCCGAGTGGACCCGTCTCGATCTGGTGATCGAAGCCTTCGCCCGCGGCGCCGGTTTCGTACACCGGCCCCGCCTGGACCTCGGCATCGACGGGCCAGCGACGATCATCGTGTCTCGCTTCGAGCGAGACGGCTCGTTCCGCAACCGGGAGGTCATCGAATCCGACGGTGATCGCATTTCGGATCTCGCCCTCTTCGGAGACACCTGGAAAGCGCTGCCCCCGGCCGGAGTCGGCTTCCATCCCTTCGCGTCGAATACGGCTGCGGCACAAACCGGCGCCACACGCATTCCGGGGCTGCGGATTCACATCCGTGTCGAGATCGACGAACCGTCACGCAATGGGCGCGTGCTCGACGACCTGCAGACCAGCCATCTCGACGAGACGTTCAACCATCTGGTGGGTCCGTACATCGAGGTTCTCGACACGGGCGAGACGATCTTCCATCGCTGGCGCCTGCGCAGTGCGACGCAGGACGTCGTGACCGCGGAGCTCTACGGCCCTACCACCCCGCTCCTCGGCTTCCCGCTCGACCTGGTCGAGGTCTTCCCCACGACCTGGCGCTGGCCGGTCGAGCGGGTGCCCGTCTGGGACGGCTACCCGTCCTTCGTCGACCACCTCTTCTCCGGTGAGACCCGGTTCCAGCTCTGGTTCGAGTCTCCGGTCCTGAGCGAGGTCTGGCCCGTGGCAGCCGCGGCACCGACCACCCAGCCGCCGCTGACGTTCACCCCCACGGAGCTGCCGCCTGGATCGCTCGCTTTCGATCACGCTTTCGGATCGCCCGTCTCTTCGTCGCCGGCCATTGCCGACCTCGATGGCGACGGTCTGCTGGAGGTCATCGCCGGCGGCTTCCTGGACGAGATCGTCATCTTCGATCATCTCGGCAACCGCATTCGCACCATCGATCCAGAAACCGGCACCCAGGAGTCCAACGGTTCCGCGATCACCGCCGACCTCGACGGTGACGACGATCTCGAGATCCTGCGTGGCTACGATGACGGGCGTGTCTATGCCTTCCACCACGACGGCAGTCTGTTCGGCACCTGGGACACCGCCGGCGCGACCTTGCGTTCGACAGTCGCGGTCGCCAACGTCGATGACGATCCGGCGCCCGAGATCTTCGTGCTCGCCGGCAACACCCGCCTCTACGGCTGGCATGCCGATGGCTCCGATCTGGCGGGCTTCCCGCGCATCCTCGGTGGCACAGCGGATGCCGGCAACGCGTTCGTCTTGCTACCTTCGCCAGCCATCGCCGATCTCGACGGCAGCGGCGGTCCGGAGATCATCGCTTCGAGCAACGGCGGCCTGCTTCACGTGCTGCGGGCCGACGGTTCGGATGTCGATGGCTGGCCGGTCGACCTCGACGAAACGGTCTTGTCATCGCCCGCCATCGCCGACCTCGATGCCCGACCAGGACTCGAGATCGTGATTGCGGACGATGGCGGCGCGGTCATCGTGCTCGGAGCCGATGGCACGGTCTTGCGCACCATGAGCCGCGTGCTCGGTGGTCCGTCATCGCCGGCCGTGGGTGATCTCGACGGTGATCGTCAAGACGAGATCGTGGTCGGCTCCCTCGACGGCAAGATCTACGCCTGGCACGGGGACGGTACCGCCGTCGAGGGCTGGCCGGTCGTTACCGGCTCGGCGATTCAAGGCTCGCCGTCCCTGGCGGATCTCGACGGCGACGGCGATGCCGAAGTGCTGGTCGGTTCGTTCGACACCGGCGTCTACGCGCTCGACGGCGATGCAAGCGCCGTGAGCACGTCGGCGGGTGGCACGTTCCCGATCACGCTGGGCGCGATCGTCTTCTCGTCACCGGCAGTGGCCGACCTCGATGGCGACGGCTTGCCGTCGATCGTCGTCGGCAGCCACGATCGTTTCCTGTATGCCCTCGAGGCGGCTGGCGACGTGGTTCCGGGCTCGGTCCTGTGGTCTGAATTTCGCGGCGGCGACGGTCACACCGGCGCCCAGATGCCGCCACTACCGCCGGACAATGGCTTGGCTCCGCAGGTCATCGGACTGCGCGCGGGTGGCAACACGTTCGCTGCCTGTGGCGAGAGCCAGGCGAGCGTCCAGCATGTCGACGTGATCTTCTCCGAGCTGCTCACTGACCTGCTCGGCGACGATCAGCTCGGCGACGTCACCAACCCGGCAAGCTACCGGCTCGTCAGTGCCGGCGGCAACCGCGATCTCGACACGCGCCAGTGTGGCCCCGTCCAGGGCGACGATCTACTGATCGACATCGGCGCCGTCTCCTGGAACCCGATCGCCCAGACCGCCTCACTGATGGTCGACGGAGGACAGGCTTTGGCCGATGGTCTCTACCGGGTCCTGGCCTGCGACACGCTGACAGATCTTCAGGGCAGCGCCCTCGACGGTGACGACGACGGCACCGCGGGTGGCGATTGGCAGGGCCAGATCCGCATTGCACGCAGCAATGCCTTCGCCAACGGACAGTTCGACTGCGGGTTGGAAGCATGGGCGCTCGTTCCGGACGGCCCGGCATTCAGCCACGAGCCAGAAGATATCGATCAGGCAACCGCATCGGGCTCGATCCGAGTCGTCGACTTGGGTGTGGCGCGAACCACGACCTTCGCCCAGTGCACCGAGGTGCCGGCCGAGCGGCTCAGTCTGCAGGGTGCCATCCAGGTGACAGGTCCGGGGTCGGCCGAAGTCATTCGGGGATGCACAGCCTTCGACGGACCGTCCTGCTCGGGGAACGCCACGGTGTTGATCGATCAGACAGCACGCATGACCGACACAAGTGGCCAATGGCTCCCATTCCTCGACAATGTCCAGGCTCCCGCCGGTAGCGTCAGCATTGCGTGCCAGCTCGGCCTGACCGAAGGGGCCGGTCCCGCGATCGAGGTGCGATTCGATGCACTCTCGCTCTCCGAAGCAATCGTCTTTGCTGATGGGTTCGAGTCGGGGGATACCAGCAATTGGTCTGTAACCACAGGCGCGGCTCCCACCCCCTAGGCAAGCCGCGACACCAAACCGGCAACTTTCCTTTGCGCGAGCCCCGCAAGATGGCAGGGCACCCATCCTTCGACCCGCATGCTGCCCAGCATGCGGGTCTTTTTGCACTCCTTAGCAACATGCGGGTCGTTTGTTCGTGTCACGACAGACCGACACCGGGGCACCAGCATTCCCAAGGCGAGGCGCCCGATTCCAGTGGACTCCACAACGCCCGCTCGCCACCCGCGACATATCGCCCCCCTCGACAGCCACATCATTTACGGCCATGCGTCTTGATCACCCTACCGGCACGGGGTTTGCTATGTCTGTAAGGCGATCCGAGAGGATCACCTTTTTGTTTTTTTCGCTTTGGAAGGGATAGTGAAATGCAGCTTCTTACTTCGACGCGCCGTGGCCCGCAATCAGCCCGATCAACTCGTTTTTCCCCTCTCTGCACGCGCCTGGCGCACTGTTGGCTCGCGAGCCTCTTGGCTCTGATCTTCGCAGCCTCCAGCATGGCCACGGCCGAGGCCTCATCCAAGGCCTTTCTCGGTACCCAGCCCGATCTCGCCATCACCATCGATGACAGCGGTGTCTCGACGTTCCCAACTTCGACCTTGAGCTACACCGTCGACGGTGACAACAGCGGAACAGCCGGAGCCACTGGTGTGACATTCGAGATCACCGTTCCCGCGGACACCGTCTTCGACACCGCAGGGAGCAGCGGCACGTGGTCCTGCGCCGATGGCGCGGTCGCGGGCACGATGTGCACCCAGAACGTCGGCGCCCTCGGAATCGGCGCCAACGTCATGGCAACGTTTGCGGTTCGGATCGTGAACACGGTGGCTGCAGACGTCGAAGACATTTCGATCACGGCAACCATCAGCGACGACGGGTTGAATGGAGCCGACGCGAACGTCGCGGACAACACAGAAGGCGAAGTCACCCCGTTGCTGGCGGCACCGGTCATGTTCGTCGACGCCGATGACCGCGGGGAATCGGTCATGGCAGCCGATGTCCTGGTCTACGACCTGACCTACGGCAACAACGGCAACCAAGGCACCCACGGCGTCGTGCTGACACAGACGATCCCGGATGACACGGAATTCGATTCCCCCTCGAGCCCCGGCTGGTCGTGCGCTGGCAGCGGCAATGCCGGGGATCAATGCACCTTTACGATCGGAGACCTGGGCGCTGGCGTTTTCAATCAGAT
>CALFAM010000053.1 GCA_937948815.1 uncultured bacterium | reverse complement strand
CCCGCCGAGACGCCGGTGGCGAATGCGGGCACCAACTGCGGCCCAGCATCTTCGAAGGAGTCGTGCTGGGCGGAAAGGGTGAAGGAAGGTGGATCGTTGACCGGTGCGATGGTGATCGTCACCGTGGCGATGTTGCTCGGCCCCGAGGAGTCACTGGCCGTGTACGTGAAGGTGTCGACACCGCTGATATTGGCGTTGGGCCGGTAAACGAAGGCGCCGTCCGCCGCCAGGCCACTCTCGAGGACACCCAAGGAGGGGCCGGCGACCA
Source organism: uncultured bacterium (assembly GCA_937948815.1). GTDB lineage: Bacteria > Acidobacteriota > Thermoanaerobaculia > Multivoradales > J023 > J023. Next base: position 12,170 of record CALFAM010000053.1, on the reverse strand, counting down.
GGGTCGCTGTGAGCGGCTCGTTCTCCTCGTCGAGGTCCAGGCCACCCAAGCTGCCGTCGAGCACGTTGCCCGCAATAGGTGGCGCATCTTCGAGAAGGCTCACGCTGTCATCGACCGCGACCGGCCGGTCATTGACCTCGACCACCGAGCTGGGCAAGTGCACGCTGAGCTCGAGCTCGATCGGAATGTCATGATCCGCGTCCTCTCCCAACGGAATGGTGGTGGTACTGAGCGTGAGTCGCAGGTCATCCGGCAACTGCAGCGATGCATCATTCTCGAACGTCACGACCGCGAAGTAGCGCTTGGGCGCGCCAAAGGCCACCTGCACGTTCGAATCGCCGTTCGTTGTGAACATTCCATCGATGCCGTTGATCAAGTCGAAGGTCGATCGCGAGGCCACCAGGGGATCGTTGGCGGCTTCGAAGACGCCCGAGCCATCGTCGAGGTGGAACGCGAGAGAGCTCAGCAGGCTGTTCGCCTGGTTATCAGTCAGGGGCTCACCGTCTCGATTGGTGAGGCGAAACGAGAACGTCCTGAGCTTGAAGTCGCCATCGCCAGCACGCCCCCGATGGGAGGCGTCGACTGCCAGCATGGCGACCTCCGCGCCGTTCTCGACCGGTTCGAGGGGCCCCAGATCCGTGGAGGCTAACGCGAACTGACCGCCGCCATTGAGCCACCATCTGATCAGGTTACCGCTCCGCGCAATGCCGATCAGATCGGGCATTCCATCGCGTGTCACGTCGGCAATCGCAATGCTGTTTGCGCCCATGAAATCCGACTCGATCTCGTGCTCGATGAATACCTGTCCGTCACCGGACGCGTTCTCCCACCACACGACGCGATTGCCGGTAAAGGCTGCGCCAGCGAGATCAGCGTCGCCGTCGCCGTCCAGGTCCGCGGCCGCGAGATCGACGGGGTCGAGGAAGCCGGTGGCGATCCCATGCTTGGTCCAGGCCAGACCGTCACCCGCGGTGTTCTCCCACCAGGCGACCTCATCGTCGCCGAAACTACCCGCCGCCACGTCGAGATCGCCGTCGCCATCGAGGTCGACGACTTCGAGTGCCCATGCCACCGGCAATGCGCCGTCGATGGTGTGCTCACTCCACGAAGCTCCGCCGCCCAAGTTCTGCCACCACCTGACGGCATTGTTCCCGCTCGCCGTGCCGACGATGTCGAGGTCGCCATCCCCATCGAGATCGGCGATCTCGACATTGCGCGCACCGAGAAAGCTCGCGTTCAGGACGGTCTTCGTCCAGGCGCTGCCGTCACCGCCAGTGTTCTCCCACCAGACAACCTCGTTGCCCACGGCTGCGACCGCAACGATGTCGGCATCCCCGTCGCCATCGACGTCGCCCGTCTCGATATCCCAACCTTCCGCGAGATTCGAATCGACGAGATGGGGCGTAAAGCCCAATTCATTCTCGTTCTCGAACCAGAAGAGCTCATTCAAACCGCGGGTGTTGCCGAGCACATCGATGTCACCATCGCCATCAATATCTGCTGAAGCGACGGCCCAGGCGCCACCGTAGGCGGTACCCCCGTCGACGCTGATGCCGCTCCAGGACCGGCCGTCGGAGAAGTTTCGATAGCTAAAGAACTGGCCGACACCAGTCACGGGGGACAAGGACATGAAGACGTCGAGATCGCCGTCGCCATCCAGATCCGTCATTTCGACCGAGGCCGGGGTCTGCCTGACTCTGGAAATCGCGTCTTCCGGCGACACGCGTGCACTGCGGTGGAGGGTCTCGTTCTGCCACCAGGTGACCTGCCGCCCGTTGCCGGACACGCCGACGATATCTTGATCGCCATCACCGTCGAGATCCGCTGCCGCGGCGGCCTCGGAGGCGTTGAAGTTGCCATCGACGCTGTGCTCGACCCAGGCGGATGCGTCAAACACGTTCTCCCACCAGGTGATCGCACCGAGGTTGGACGTCACCACGATATCGAGATCACCGTCGCCGTCGACGTCACCGGGCTCCGCCCCCCAGGCAAAGCCGACATCGGCGACCACACGCTTGGTAAATGCGGAGGCATCACCGGCCGTGTTCTCGTACCAGGCGACCTGAGCCGCCTGGGAGGATGCGACGACCAGATCGACATCGCCATCCCGGTCCATGTCTGCCCCACGGACCGTGCGGGCGTTGCGGAAGTTGTTGTCGAGGGTCGTGCGGATCCAGCTCGAGCCATCGCCAGCCGCGTTCTCCCACCACACCACGTTGTTGCCGAAGGTGGGTGATGCGCCGCCACCAATCAAGTCTTGGTCGCCATCGCCGTCGAGATCGGCCGAGGCGATCGACACCGGGAGGCTGAGCGTGGTGTCGATCGACCGGCGCGTCCATGCCGAGCCATCGCCGGCTGTGTTCTCCCACCAGACAACCTCGCTGCCGGCGTTGGCCATCACGGCGGCCACGTCAAGATCGCCGTCACCGTCCAGGTCCGCGGCCCAGACCGACGCGCCATTGGAGCCGAAGAAGGTGGCGTCGATCGTCTGGCGGGTCCACGCCGAGCCATCGCCCGCCGTGTTCTCCGACCACAGCACGCCGCTTCGTGTGGCGGTCAAGGCATCGACATCGCCGTCGCGGTCCATGTCGACAGCCACGGTGTACCGGGGAAAGTCGAGTCCCGACTCGATCGTGGTCTTCGTCCAGGTCGAGCCATCACCTGCCCCGTTCGACCACCAGGCCACCTCGCCGATGTTGATGCCAACGGACAAGACATCGACGTCGCCATCGCCATCGATGTCGGCAGGCGCGACCGAGCGGGCACCGAAGAAATCTCCGTCGATCATGCGATCGCCCGAGAAGGGAACCTCGACCGCGCCCAAACCCGAGAGCATCGTGGCGCACAACACCAGCCAAGCGACTGCCGGACGCACCCCCCCATAAACCACTGACTCGGCAACCATCGATTTGGCAACCATAGATTCGGCCTCCAGAAAGTGTTTGAAATCGTCGAGACGCACGATCTCGAAGTCGCGACGCGCGATCTCGAAATAGCGTCTGCCCTACTCAAGCGCCGTTTCGGATTCGATTTCCCAGACCTGGGTTCACCGCGTCGCAACGGCCGCCAACGAGATGCCGCTGAAACCATCCCCGCGCAGCCAACCCGAGGCGCTCGATCCACGCTGCGCGGCCGCTGCACTCGCCCGCCTTGCTCACCCGACCGGCTCGGCCACGGCAATCAGTCATCTGCGGCGGAACGGGCACGCTGAGCGCGTCGACCTGGAGCGATATAGTCCTGCCTCGAATGGCAGCCCATGACGATGACTTCACGGGACTCCTGATCGCCTGGCGACAAGGGGACTCCGAGGCGCTCGCGCAGGTGGCGGAGATTGCCTACCGCGAGCTGCGCGACTTGGCGGTTGCGCGGTTGCGGCAAGAAAGCCGTGCCTGCACGCTGCAGCCCACCGAGCTGGTGCATGAGATGTTTCTGCGCCTGCTCGGCGCAGACGTACCCTGGCGTGACCGATCGCACTTCTATGCTTTGGCGGCGCGCACCATGCGGCGCGTGCTGGTCGACCAGGCGCGGGCGCGGCAGCGCCAGAAGCGCGGGGAGCACCCCGTCAAGGTGACGCTTCACGAATGGCCCACGCAGGACGCCGAATCGGCTAGCAACCGTCTCCTCGACATGCTCGCCCTCGACCAGGCGCTGACCACGCTCGAGTCCATGGACGCTGACCAGACGCGAGTCGTCGAGCTCTACTTCTTTGCCGGCCTGACCTTCGAAGAGATTGCTCGGCTCACCGAGCGCTCCAGCTCCGCCGTTCATCGCCTGGTGCGGTCCGGACAAGCGTGGCTCTATCAGCAGCTCCAACCGCAGACCCGGGTCCACATGCAGCCACGAGGAGGGGACTCATGAACCTCGATCCCGACCGCTGGCGCGCGGTGCGGACGGTCTTCAACCGTGCGGCAGAGCTCGACGGCGAAGCGCGCGCCTGCTACCTCACCGAGGCCTGCCAGGACGACCCTTCTCTCCGCGAGGAAGTCGAAGCCCTGCTGCAGGCCGACCCTCATGCCGACGCGGCCCTGTCTCCTGCCGTGGCCGCGGCGGCAGGCGAGCTGGCAGGGCCCGAAGCGCTCCTACCCGACACCCTCGGCCCCTACCGGCTTCTGGCCAAAGTCGGGCAGGGCGGCATGGGGGTGGTCTATCGGGCGATTCGGGCCGACGGCACCTATGAGAACAAGGTCGCCATCAAGGTCATGGCATCGCGATTCGCCGACGCCCAGGCGATCGCGCGGTTTCGCTCCGAGCGTCAGATCCTGGCCGATCTCGACCATCCAGCCATCGCGCGCCTGATCGACGGCGGCACCACCGAGGACGGCACGCCGTACTTGGTGATGGAGTACGTTGACGGCGAGCCGATCGACACCTACTGCACGAAGCGCAACCTGGGCCTCGAGGAACGGCTCGCCCTCGCCCTCGGCGTCTGCGATGCTGTCGCCCACGCCCACGCCCGCTTGGTGGTCCATCGCGACCTCAAGCCTGCCAACATCCTGATCACCGCGGAAGGCAAGCCAAAGCTCCTCGACTTCGGGATCGCCAAGATCCTAGACGGCAGTCCTTACAGCTCACTGACCCGCAGCGGCTTGCTTCCCCTCACGCCGCGCTACGCCAGCCCAGAGCAGATCGACGGTAGCCCGATCACCGTCGCCACGGATGTCTACAGCCTCGGCATCGTGCTCTACGAGATGCTGACCGGCGTGTCGCCCTATGGTGAGTTGCCCCGGAGTACGCCGGCACACTATGCCGAGGCGATCCGCAACCACGAGCCGGTTCGCCTGAGCGCGGCTGCCAGCGCAAAGCCGGCTGCCGATTCGCAGGGGATCGACGCCAAGGAGCTTGCCGGCGATCTCGAAGCCATCGTCGGCATGGCGCTGCGCAAAGAGCCGGAGCGGCGCTACGCATCGATCGAGCAATTGGCCGCGGATCTCCGCCGGCGGTCCAACGGGATGCCGGTCTCCGCCGTTCCGGATCGCTGGGGATATCGCACCGGCAAGTGGCTGCGACGCAATGCCGTATCGGTGTCGCTCGTCCTCATCGCCTTCCTGGCCCTGGCCGGTGGTTTCGTCGCCCGCACGATCGAGGCCCGGCGGGCGGCGCGAGCGACCGAACGCGCCAACGCGGAAGCCGCGACCGCCAACCGCGTATCCAGCTTCCTCGAGGACATCTACTTGGCGGCCACGCCCGGCGATGCCGGTGACCGTGACATCACGGTGCGCGAGGTCCTCGATGCCTCGGTCGGTAGGATCGAGGGAGAGTTGAGCGAAGAGCCCCTCGTGCAGGCTCGCCTGTTTAAGGCGCTCGGCTCGGCCTACAAGGGGCTCGGCGCCTACGAAGAGGCGGAGCCCCTCCTCACGCGCGCCCTGGACCTCGTTCTGGCGTCTCCTGACGCGGCGCCGTCCAACATCGCCCTCACGCGCATTGCCGTCGCCGACCTGCTCAAAGACCTGCAGCGTCCCGAGGACGCCGAGTCGCATCTCCGCGCAGCGCTCGCGATCTTCGAGTCGACGGAGCTTCGCGGTAGCCACGACCACGTGTACACGCTCCATCGGCTCGGCCTGGCGCTGAACCATCAGCTACGCCTGGACGAGGCCGAGGTCTTTCTCACCGAGGCCGCAGCGCTCGCAGCCGAGATTCCTGAGCCCGACCGCAATGTGCAGCTCTCTCTCACCTTCGTTCTCGGCAGCCTCTACGCGGACCAGGGCAAGCCTAAGAAGGCGCACGAAGTGATCCTCCAGGGCCTGGAGCTCGCGCGCGAGATCTATGGAGACGAGCACATGGCGACCCTGATCGGGCTCAACAACGCCGGACAATCGCTTGTCGAGCTCGCGCTGCCAGTCGAAGCCGAGCCCTACCTCCGGGAGGCGATGGCTGTCGCGGAGGCCCTGCTCGGGCCCCCGCATCCGCTGTACGGGACGGTTCAGCGGAACCTCGGCGCCAGCCTGGCGCGCCAAGGACGCTTCGAAGAAGCCGAGCCGCTCCTCCAGGCTGCCCTCGAGAACCACGTGCAGGTGTACGGCGAGGATCAATTCCTGACCCACCTCGTCCGCACCAGCATCGCCCTCATCCGGCTGCGCCAGGGTGAGATCGACGAAGCAGATACGACCTTTTCCCGCGCCCTCGAGGCCATCGAGCCGGACTTTGGTGCCGAGCATGTCGTCGTCGCCGAGCTCCTTCATTTTCGAGGCGAGGTTCGAGAAGCCCAAGGCCGCACGGCCGAAGCGCATGAGCTGTTCGACCGTGCGCGGGCCATTCGAGAGAAGATCTTCGGCGCGGATGGTGAACCGACACGTGAATCTCTGGCGGCGCGAGAGAGATCGGCGCCGTGACAGCCTGCACGCTTGACAAGCGCAGCCGATGATTCCAGACTTCCAGCCACTCTATTGAGACAGCCTCTCAATAGCCAATACGCTTCCCGACGAATCATCCAGTCATCGTCAGCCCGACGTGAGAACGAGGTCCCCATGCGCGCACTGATGCCACTTTTCCTACTCCTTTCTTTCGGCCTGGCCTGCGCCGCACCCCCACAGCAGGATGGGGCGGCCGAATCGACCGACTCGGCTGCCACCGAGCAAGTCGTCAACGTGTACTCGGCCCGGCACTACGATACGGATCAGAGCTTGTTCGAGCGCTTCGAGGCCGAAACGGACATCAAGATCAACATCATCGAGGGCGACTCGGCAGCCCTGCTCGAGCGTCTGCGCCGTGAGGGCGAAGCCAGCCCGGCCGATCTCTTCGTGACGGTCGACGCCGGCCGCCTGCACCAGGCCGAGCAGGAAGGCATCTTTCAACCCACCTCCTCCGAGACGCTGGAGTCGCGGGTCCCCGCGCACCTCCGTCACCCCGATGGGCTTTGGTTCGGCCTCACCAAGCGCGCGCGGGTGATCGTCTACGCCAAGGACAGGGTCGAAGCCGATGCGATCACGCGCTATGAGGAGCTCGCCGATCCCAAGTGGAAGGGACGGGTGCTGATTCGCAGCTCATCGAACATCTACAACCAGAGCCTGGTCGGTTCGATCCTGGCCGCGGCAGGCGAGGAAGCGACGGAGGCCTGGTGCCGCGGCGTAGTCGACAACATGGCGCGGGTGCCTCAGGGCGGTGACCGCGACCAAATCCGCGCAGTGGCCGCCGGCGAGGGCGACCTGGCGGTGGTCAACACGTACTACCTGGCCCAGATGATCGCCGCCGACGACAAACCGGAAGATCAGCAAGCGGCTGCCGGCATCGGTGTCGTTTTTCCGAACCAGGCCGATCGCGGAACCCACGTGAACATCTCGGGCGCAGGCGTGGTACGCGGTGCCCCGAATCGCGAGAACGCCGTACGCCTGCTCGAATTTCTCACCGATGAAGGCGCACAAGCGGTCTTCGCCGGCGGCAACAAGGAGTACCCGGCAGTCAGCAGCTTCGCGCCCGTCGCCGAGCTCGCGGCCTTCGGTAGCTTCCAGGAAGACACGCTCAACGCGGCTGCCTTCGGTGCCAACAACAAAGAGGCGCTGATGCTGATGGATCGCTGCGGCTGGCGGTGATTCGCGCTCGCCTCCCGCGCGCCGCGACCCTGTGCGTGGCCGCCGTGGCCGCCCTCGCGGTCGCGCCGGTCGCGCTGGTCGTGGTCCAGATCGGGGCGCCCAGCGGTGGCTTGTGGTCTCATCTCGCAGCCACAGTGCTACCGGCCTATGTGCGCAATACGCTCTGGCTTGCCAGCGGCGTAGCGCTGATTACGGCTGTGCTCGGCGTCGGAACGGCGTGGCTCGTCACCCTGTGCCGCTTCCCTGGCGCCCGCATGCTGCGCTGGGCGCTGCTGCTGCCCCTGGCGATTCCCGCCTATCTCAGTGCTTACGCCTACACCGACCTGCTGCAGTTCAGCGGCCCCGTACAGTCGACCCTGCGCGCGACGTTCGGCTGGCAAGCCGGCGACTACGCTTTCCCCAACGTCCGCTCCCTGGGTGGCGCCACGATGTTCCTCTCCTTGGCGCTCTACCCCTATGTCTTCCTCGCCGCACGCGCAGCCTTTCTCGAGCAGTCGGTTTGCGTGCTCGAGGCCTCTCGCACCCTCGGCCTCGGCCCCTGGCGGAGCTTTGTCCGCGTCGCCCTGCCCCTCGCCCGACCTTCGGTCATCGCCGGCCTTGCACTGGTGCTGATGGAAACCCTCGCCGAATTCGGAACGGTTCAGTACTGCGCGGTCGACACGTTTGCCACCGGAATCTACCGAGCCTTCACCTTGCCCGACGTCCACGCCATGACCGCTGCGGCTCAGCTCTCGGTCTGCCTTCTGATCGCGGTCGCTCTGCTGCTCGGCGTCGAGGCGATGGCGCGACGTGCCGCCCGCTTTCATCCGACTTCGACCCGTCAGCGGCCGCAGCCGGCGTGGCGGCTGCGCGGCCTTCGCGGGGCGATCGCGATCGGCGCCTGCTCGCTGCCGGTGGTGCTCGGTTTCGCCATACCGGCCGGACGCTTCGCACTCCTGACCTGGCGCGGTGGCGATGCCCGCGCCCGCGAGATCTTCGTCGAGATCGGCCGCAACACCTTCCTGCTCGGACTGGTCGCCGCGACGCTGTCCGTTCTCCTGGCATTGGTCGTGGCCCTGGCCTGCCGGCTGCGCCCGACGCCACTCAATCGCGTGCTGGCGGCCGCGGCCGGCATGGGCTACGCCATCCCCGGCGCCGTGCTGGCGATCGGCATCCTGATCCTGCTCACCGGCCTGGACCTCCAGGTCACCCGGCCTCTCGGTCAGGTCTTCGGTCTCGAGCTCGGCCTGCTGCTCTCCGGCACAGCCGTGGCGCTGGTCTACGGCTACCAGGCGCGCTTCTTGGCGGTGTCGCTCAACCTGCTCCGAGCGGGACTGACCCGACTGCGTCCGAGCCTCGACGACGCCGCGCGTAGCCTCGGCGCGACGCCCATGCGCATGCTCGGACGCGTTCACATCCCCATGCTGCGCGGTACGCTCATCACCTGTGGACTGCTGGTCTTCGTCGACGTCATCAAGGAGCTTCCGGCAACCCTCATCCTGCGGCCCTTCAATCTCGACACCTTGGCCGTTCGCGTCTACCAACTCGCTTCAGACGAGCGCCTGGCGGAAGCGTCCACGGGCGCGCTGGCCATCATTCTGGTGGGCCTCGTTCCCGTCGTCCTCTTGTCGACGCTGCTCGATCGTAGCCAGGCGCGAGCCGCCACACAGCCGACCCGCGACGTTCCGAGCGAAATGCCCGAATTCTCGGCCGCAGAGTCATCATGAGCCCCATCGTTCGACCGCAAGACTCAGCCGCGCCAGCGGACGGGGCCCCCATGGGCCTCGAGGTGACCCAGGTCAGCCACCGCTTTGGCACCACCGTTGCTGCCGAGGCGATCGACCTCAACGTGCAGCCGGGTCACGTCCATAGCCTGCTCGGACCGTCGGGCAGCGGCAAGTCGACCCTGATGCGGCTCGTGGCCGGGCTCGAAATGTTGCAAACGGGCAGCATCCGGGTCGCCGGAGAGATCGTCGCCGACGCGCAGACGCATCGTCCCCCAGAATCGCGCTCGGTTGGCTTCGTCTTTCAGGACTACGCGCTCTTTCCGCACCTCGATGCTCGGCACAACGTGGCCTTCGGCATGGACCACGGCACGCGCCGGCAGAAGCTACAGGCTGCTGACGACTGGCTGGCGCGGGTTGGTCTTTCGGAGCGCGCGCGCGCCATGCCCCACACGCTCTCGGGCGGCGAGCAGCAACGCGTGGCCCTGGTCCGCGCGTTGGCACGCGAGCCCCGGGTGATGTTGCTCGACGAGCCCTTCTCCGGTCTCGACCAAGCGCTGCGAGACGATGTCCGGACGATGACCCTGGCGTTGCTTCGCGAGATCGGAACCGCGACCATGATGATCACCCACGACCCGCAGGAAGCCCTGCAGGCTGGCGAACGAATCAGCGTGATCCGAGCCGGAAAGCTCTTGCAGACGGGTAGTCCCGATGCCCTTTACCGCCGGCCGTCGAGCCGGTTGGTGGCCGAGACGTTCGGTCCCATCAACCCGTTCCGGAGCCACGCGCGAAGCGGTCGCGCATCCACGCCGTGGGGCCATCTCGATGCGCTCGACCTCGATGGCCAACCCCTGGAGGGACCGGTCGAATTTCTCGTGCGCCCGGACGCCCTCACGCTGACCAAGGCAGAGGCTGCCTCTGGCGGATCCTCTGCGACAGGGGCGGCAGACGGAACGATCGTCGCGGTCGCCACCAGTGGCCCCTTGGCGATGGTGACTGTCGACCTCGGAGGCGATCAGGTGATGGCTCACGACCTGGCGCGCTGCCACTGGTCCGCGGGCCAGCGCGTGGCCGTCGCGTTGGTGCCCGACAGCGTGCATGCGATCTCAGCAGCAAGCACGCCGCCAGCAGACACCTAGCCGCAGCACCTAGAGAAGGTCGACCCCGAGCTCCCGCAAGCGAGTGATCAGCGCCGACCGCTCGACGCCGAGCTTGCGCGCCGCCGATGCCAGGTTGCCGCCGCATGCGGCAAGGGCGTCGAGCAGGGCACCCCGTTCGGCGCCACGCAGTAGCGCCTTCAGATGCCCCGCCCCCGGCTGCCCAGCCGATCGCGCTGCTGCGGTCGGCTGGACCAGTCGTAGGAGCTTCCCATTCACGCTTCGCAGTGATCGCGGCCTAGCCGATGCAGGAAATGAGCTCACGACTCGTAATATCCCAGGTCGCGTCGTCACCGCAGAGATCGACCTCTTCGAGCACACACTCATCACCGTCTTCATCGATGAACATCAGGTCCCAGTCATCACACGAGATGTTGGTGAGGGTCAGGGTGTCGCCCGGCTCGAGCACGTCGCGACCGAGCAGGTCTCTTCCCCAGTCGTCGTCGTACGAGGGCGACATGTAGAACTCGACGATGGTCCATTCCGAACGGTTGCAGACTTCTACGGACGAGCGCGCAGCGGCCACCGGCCCGACGACGATCAGCAACAAGACAGCAGCGACCAACAACTTCGATGAGAGCTTCATTCCACGATTCTCCAGATCAGACGATTGGGTGAGCGGCCGCTCCAAGCGCGACCGCTCGCGAACGCGTAACACGTCGAACGCATCGTCAGTGCTGGGGGCTTTGACTCTGCGTCCGGCTACTCAACCCGCGCAACGACACCGTCAAACCTCTAACGGATCGTCAAAAAAGTTGATTCGCGTTCCGCGGGCCACCCGCCCCTTCTGGAATGGTCTTCGACATGGATCGAGCCAGCGCTCCTCAGCGTGGTCTCTTTGCGGTCAACTGCCGCTTGCCGCCGCCCCACCAACCGGATTCCGGGTGACGCGCCACAGCAAGTCTCCCTCGGCGAAGTCGGGAAATCCTCGCTCACCGGGCGGCGGCGCCGCGCCGCCGTCGTCCTGGCCGTTGATCGAGACACTGTAGAGGGCGTAGCCATCGGCCTCCTTCCGGTAGCGCAGGGTTGTGCCACTGAACGGATCGGTGGCAGCCGCGGCCAGCGCTTCGGGATAGTCGCCGCCCTGTTCACGAATGGATTCGAGCTCGAGAGCCTGCACGATCAGGCGCTGCTCCGCCAACCACAGATCACGCTTGTGGGCCACATCCAGGCAGTCGAAGATCTGGCGAGACGCGGGCAGCGCCCAGGCCGGAGGCAACGCTGGCTCGCCTCCAGGCTCGGTGTCGCGAATCTCGTGGCTCGGCCGCGAGCACCGGGCAAACTGCGGCGTCGCTGCTTCGAGATAGAGCGCAGCGTTCAAGCGTCGCCACGGCCGCCAGCCGAAGACCCAGCGCTGCAGGCCGATGCCGAGCCCGGTCTGGACCACGCCAAGGTCTGGCCACCCGATCCGCGGGCTGCGCAGGTAGTCATAGCCCACGGCACGCTCGGCGCCCAGGAGACGATTCAGAACTTCGACCACGTTCGCGCGGCCGACCCATGCAGCCACGGGCGCCCGGATCTCCGCCGTCCCAGGTGCTTCGTCGACCAAGAACTGGGTCAGCAACGCCCCTTGGTGGAACATGGCCCGGGCCACCAGGGCGTTGATCAACGTTGGCATGTCGATCCGGGTCCATTCGGCAAGCTGGAAGACGCGCACGGCGTCGCGCCAAGCATCGTCGCCACGTCCCTCATCAACCGCAACCATCGCCCGCGCCCGGAAAAGGGCCGTCAGATGCAGGCGCGCAAGGAGATTCGGTACCTGCACCTGCAACGGGTGGGCCTTG
>CALFAM010000052.1 GCA_937948815.1 uncultured bacterium | reverse complement strand
TGATTGCGCGCGCGAGCGAGATGCGATTCGGCCAGCGGCTCGCGGCTGACGCGCTCCAGATGTTCGGCCAGTGCTGCTTCCAGGCGCTCGGGCTCGACCTCCGGTCGTGCGGTCGCCACCAGCATGAACAAGCCGGACGCTTCGGTCGGGTAGACATAGGCGCCGACGTCTTGTGCCAGCCGGCGTCGGTACACGAGGTCCTCGTACAACACACTCGCCTTACCTTCGGTGAGTGCCGTCGCGAGCAGGTCGGCGGCGTACCAGGCGTCTTGGCCGTACGCGGGCGTATGCATGCCAAGGTAGATCCGCGGAAGCTGCACGCGGTCATGGAGCACCGCCCGCTGAGGCGATGTCAGGCCGACAGCTGGCATCTGCGGTCGGGGGATTTCCTGCCCTGCGGGAATATCCCCGAACCATCGCTGGACCTTGTCGAGCGCTTCCTTGGGGTCGAAGTTGCCGGCCAGCGTCAGCACCGCGTTGCCCGGGCTGTAGAACGTGGCGAAGAAGCCTCGAATGTCGTCGAGGGTCGTCGCTTCGAGATCTTCGACCGATCCGATCACCGGCCACCGATATGGATGGCCTTCCTCGAAGAGGAGCTCGTAGAGGCGTTCGGTGGCGCGGCCGTAGGGTTGGTTGTCGACTCGCTGCCGCCGCTCGTTGATCACCACGTCGCGCTGGTTGTCGAGCTTGTCCTGGTCAAGACCGGGCAGCAGGAATCCCAGGCGATCGGACTCGAGCCACAGGCCGAGGTCGAGCTGGTGACTGGGCAGCGTCTCGTAGTAATTCGTCCGGTCGTACCAGGTCGAGCCGTTGGCGACTCCGCCTGCTTGTTGGACGTAGTGGAAGTGCTCGCCCTTGCCCACGTTGGCGCTGCCTTCGAAGAGGATGTGCTCGAAGAGATGCGCGAGCCCGGTGCGTCCGAGCTGCTCGTTCTTCGAGCCGACGTGGTACCAAAGGTTGATCGAGACCAGCGGTAGGCGCGGGTCGCGGTGCAAGACGACCTTCAGGCCGTTGCTAAGCTCATGCCGTTCGAGATCATTTGCTTGCACGGGATAGTAGTTCCTTTGGTCGTCATGCTCGGCGGGGTGGCAGCGCTCTGGCTCGCGGCCGCTAGCCACGAGCAGCCTTTCGCCTCGAGAGACGCATCTTTTCGTCCCGGGAGACATCGCGCCGTGAGGTATATGGACCCTCGACCGTACCCCGAAGATCCTACAAGGGCCGGTGAGCATAGAGAGCGATTTTCCAGGCGTCAAGCGGCGAGAGGCTTGACTTACGCTCAAGTTCCGCCTAGGATGACCAACATGAGCGCAGAAACTCGACGCGCGGCATACCTTACCGAACGGCAGAAGGCGATTCTCGAGTTCATCACGGGCTACCACCGAGGGCATGGCATCTCGCCGACCCACCGTGAGATTCGAGATCACTTCGGCTACTCGTCGTACGGAACCGTCTACAAACACCTCAAGCTCCTTCAGGATAAGGGCTACCTCCACCGGGACTGGAATCAGAAGCGCGGGCTCGAGCTGCTGCGGGCGATTCCGGGAGGCAACGTCGAGATCGAGTTGGAGGTGCCGTTCCTCGGTCTGATCGCTGCTGGGCAGCCGATCGAAGCCATCTCGAGCGGTGAGACGCTGGCCGTTCCGAGCCACCTCTTCGATGGCCGGACCGAGGATCACTACGTCTTGCGCGTTGCCGGGGAGTCGATGATTCAGGAAGGAATCCACGACGGCGACTTCGTCGTCGTGCTTCGACGCGAGCGCGCGCGCCCAGGGGAAATGGTGGTCGCGCTAGTCGACGGCATCGAGGCGACACTCAAGCGGTTCTTCCCGGAGGGAGACCGCATTCGGCTGCAGCCTGCCAACTCGACCATGAAGCCGATCTTCGTGCCTGCGCAGGACGTCCAGGTACAAGGCGTGGTCGTCGGCCTGATGCGCAAGTTCTGAGGCGGGTACCTTCTGAGCGGATCCGGGATCTGAGCGGACCTCTGATGGCAGTTCGAGCCCGTAGCTCCTGATCCTGTCCCTCTCTCGCGGCCCACCGTACTCATATTTCCAGGCCTCCGATTTCTAGCCTTCCAATTTCTAGCCTTCCGAAAGCGCTGGCGCGGTCGAGGCTGCGCGTGGATTTCTTGCGAAGTCACCGCAGAACACGCTCACGCGTGGTTCGACGAATCCTTGGGAGAGTCGCGCCACATCTGGGGGCCCTTGGGTGACCGTGACGCTTCCTTCGGCTGACTGCTGTATGCTCACCGGCGCGGCGGCCTGGGACCGTCCAGTGGATAGACCAGAATCTCAGTGAGTCGGTGGGATGGAGCTCGATCAGCTACTTGCGTTCATGACCAAACAAGGGGCCTCGGATCTTCATCTGAAGCCGACGCGCCCGCCGCTGCTTCGACTGACCGGACGCCTGGTTCCGCTCAAGGCAGAGGCCTTGACCCTCGATCAGGTCAAGGACATGGTCTACAAGATCCTGACGCCCATGCAGACGCGGCGGTTGGAGGAAAAGCTCTCCGTCGACATCGGGTACGGGGTCCCCGGCGTTGCCCGCTTCCGCGGCAACGTCTACATGCAGCGCGGCAACGTGGCTGCCGTCTTCCGGCGCATTCCCTACGAGATCAAGAGCGTCGAGTCGCTCAACCTCCCCGACGTCCTGCTCGAGATGACGGCCATGCCGACCGGGCTGGTGCTGGTGACCGGCGCGACCGGTAGCGGTAAATCGACGACCCTGGCGGCGTTGATCAAGTACATCTCGGCCAACCGGCCCGTGCACGTGATCACGATCGAAGATCCGATGGAATTCCTCTTCGCCGACGGAATGGCATCGATCTCTCAGCGTGAGCTCGGAACGGACACGCTGCACTTCCGCGAAGCACTGCGCAACGCCATGCGCCAAGATCCGGACGTGATCATGGTCGGTGAGATGCGCGATCCGGAGACCATCGGCACGGTCATCTCGGCGGCCGAGACTGGCCATCTTGTCTTCTCGACGCTGCATACCAACAGCGCAGCGCAGACGATCGACCGCATTCTCGACTCGTTTCCAGCCGATCAGCAGGGGCAAGTCCGGACTCAGCTCGCGCAGGTGTTGAAGGCTGTCGTTTCGATGAAACTGGTCGAGCATGCGGACGGTCGCCAGCGGGTTGCCGCACTGGAGATCATGCGCTCGTCGCCCAAGATCGCCAAGATGATCGAAAAGGGCGAGACCGGCGAGATGCTCGAAGAGATCCAGTCTTCGGTGGGCTACTACCGCATGCAGACCATGAACCAGTCGCTGATTGCGTTGTTGGTTCATCGTGAGATCACCTATCAAGAGGCGATGCGGCAGTCCCCGGATCCGGAGGACCTGTCGCTCAAGCTCCGCAACATGTTTCCCAACATCGAAGGAGGCGATATGGCGACCTCAGACTTCTCGGAAATTCAAGAGCTTCAGCAATTCCGGCGTCTTTACGAGGAACAGGAAGAGAAGGTCAAGCTCCAAATCGGCGAGAAGGACGAGCGGATCGCTGATCTCACGACTGCGCTCGGCGAGCGAGACCAGGTGGTGCGTGATCAAGACTCGCGGATGGAGGCGATGCGTCGCGAAGCGGAGAAGATGCGTGCCGAGTACGGCCGCCTCAAAGACGAAGCGCAGCAGAAAATCGAGAAGCAACAGGTCAGGATCCGCGAGCTGAACGCGCAGCTCAGCGGCAACGCCCCGCAGACTCCCGAGAAGCGCCAGGGAATCTTCCGCTAGCGCTCTCGATCCACTGATCCTTTGAACAATCGGCACGCTTCTGCAGCGATCATGGCTGTGGTCGTAAGGGTTGGCTGCGGGTGCGCCTGCAGACGGCGGCTCCTGCTGGCGCCAATGCTGCTGGCGATGCTGCTCGTGGCGGCAGTGCCGGCTGCCGGCGCAAGCCGGCGCGTCGCGCTCGACAACGGCATGGTGGCGACCATGACCGAGCAGCCTGAGATCTTTCTCGAGGCTGTGCCGGAGGCCGGAGAAGGCCTGATTCGCTTCGCGCAGCGCCTGACCGGCACGAGCGACACCGTTGAACGCATTGCCGAGGCCAACGGTGGCCGCCGCCGTCTACTAGCCGGAGTCCGTTACCGGGTGCCCTACGGGCTGCTCGACGATGCCAAGAAGTTGGCGGTGATTCAGGCGCTGTTCGCTGCCGACGAGGCGCGTGCGGATGGTTGGCATCACGTCATTCCCGCATCGGGGCCGCAGTTCGACCTCTGGGATATTGCGCGCTGGCTTACGGGCCGAGGCGAGAACTTTCGCGCGCTGCGTGATCGAAACCAGATGGCCGACGACAGCGTCGAGCGCGGGAGTCGTCTTCTCGTGCCGCGGGAGCTTCTCATTCCCGCGCTGCTGGCGGCGCTGCCCTGGGATCTCGACGAGGTCGGGCCACACGGCCTGACCTACGAGCGATCAGGGGGTGACGAGCATGCGGTCTATCGGCTCAAGGCCGGTGAGGCACTGTACTCGAGCGTCGTGGTGCGCTTCACCGGGCGTACCTACGCCGAGGATGTCAATGCGCTCGCGGGTGAGATTGCGCGGCTCAATCAGATTCCGGACGTCACGGACATGGCAATCGACCAGGCCGTGCGCATTCCGCTCGATCTCGTGCAGCCGGAGTTCCTGCCATCCGGCCATCCACGACGCGTGGCCTACGAGCGCGGTCTGGTAGACAGTGCGCAGTACTCGAACACGGTTCGCTCGACTCGCCTCGAAGGCATCACGATCATCCTGGATCCAGGGCACGGCGGTCACGATCCCGGCACGCTCTACGACGGCGTGTGGGAGGCGACCTACGTCCATGACATCAGTCTGCGGGTGCGCAAGCTGCTGCGGGAGACAACCGCGGCGCGGGTCGAGCTCAGTGTTCGCGACGGGGACGGCTACGGAGTACGGGATCAAGACCGACTGCCCAACAGCCGCTCGCACAAAGTGCTGACGAATCCGCCCTACCTGATCGAAGACACTACGCCCGGTGTCCACCTGCGCTGGTACCTGGCCAACAGCCTCTACCGCCAGGCGCTGCGGGAGAATGGTGGCGACTCCGAGAAGGTCGTCTTCCTCTCGATCCATGCCGACGCGCTGCATCCGTCGATTCGTGGCGCCATGATCTACGTGCCCGCCGCGAGCCTGCGTCGCGGAACCTTCGGCAAGTCGGGAAGCCTCTACGATCGGCGGGCCGAGGTTCGGGAGCGCCCCCAGGTGTCCTACAGCTTCAAGCAACGAACCAAGAGCGAGGGGCTTTCGCGGCAGCTGGCCAACAAGTTGCTCGCCAGCTTCCGGCGCAATGGTCTGGCGATTCACCCCGAGAAACCGATCCGTGACCGCATTATCCGCCGCCGCCGCAGCCGGCCGTTCGTACCGGCGGTCGTTCGCCACAATGCGGTGCCGGCGAAGCTATTGGTCGAAGTGTGTAATCTGTCCAACCCGGAAGATCGAAGGTTGATGCAGACGCGCGCCTTTCGCCAGAAGATGGCGGTGGCGATCGTCGAAGGCATCCTGGCCTATTACGGCGAATCAGACCCGCCCACCAGTCGGACAGCGCCCTAGCCCCCGGGAGCAGCCGGGAACCAAATGCGTCGTGTGCGGGTCTAGGAAGCATGGAAACCGAAGACCTGCTGCGATCCGCGCTCAGGCCGTCCGTCGAGGCCAGGTGAGCCGTGCAGGCTAGGCGCTTGATCAAATCAGGTACGCTCGCTGCCACCATGACATCGGGAGAGAGTCGACCCGAGGCGGTGGATTGGTCCGAGCGAGCCGATTGGGAGCTGGCCCAGGGGCACCGGTGGGGTGAGCCGGCAGCCTTCGACGAGGTCTACCGCCGGTTTGCCAGCTTGGTCCACGGTTTGGCCTACCGTCTCAGTGGCAGTCCCGAGCGCGCTGAAGACCTGTCGCAAGAGGTGTTCATCCGAATCTTCCGACATCTCGGAAGGTTCGACAGTCGCTCCAGCCTCAAGACCTGGATCTATCGGGTCACGCTCAACCACTGCCGTAGCAAGCTCGGGCGCCGTCGCTGGCCAACCCAGCCCTTGGCCGAGGACGATGCCGAACGCGGTGTGCAGCTGGTTGATCCTCGACGCGGGCCGGAGGATCGCACCCTGGCCGGCGACGCTGGGCGCACCGTCACCCAAGCCCTGGGCGAGGTCAAGCCTCCGTTCCGCGAGGCCGTCGTGCTACGTGATCTCGAGGGCCTTTCTTACGAGGAGATCGCGCAGGTGTTGGGGGTACGCATCGGAACGGTACGCTCGCGGATCGCGCGCGGCCGTGATGGTTTGCGAAAGGTTCTGGAGCGCGAAGCGGCCCGAGCCGCCCGCGAGAAGACGCAATGAGCAAGAACGAGCTGACACCGACCGAGCGCCTGTCTGCCTACCTCGACGGCGAGCTGTCGGCTGCTGAGATCCAGGCCCTCGAAGCTGAGCTCGAGCAGGACCGCCGCACCCGCGAGCGACTCGAAGGGCTGCGCCGGGTGGTCGATGGCTTGCGTCAGGCCGAGCCACCCCCGCCACCACCACCCACCTTGCATCATGCCGTGGCTCGGCACATCGCGATCGAGCGTGAGCGGGTCAGCTTCTTGGACCGACTGGAGCAAAGCCTTTCGCCGCTGCGTCGCCACAATCCCATCCTGCCGATGTTCGCGGTGGTCATTTCGCTGTCACTCGCCGTGTATTTCCTCTCGGTCCTCTTCGCCCGCGCTGAGCAAGGAGAAACATCGCTGGTCATGGTGGGTGCCGAGAGCGAGGGGGAAGGTGGCCACGTGGTCGGCGACCGGATCGAAATCGCCTCGCGGGCCTTGTACTGGACCGGCAGGGTGTGGCGGGAGCGCGGCGTGGTCGACGAGGCGAGCCGGGAGATTGCCCTCGGGAGCCCCGAGGGGCGCGCTTGGTTGGACGAACATCCCGATCTGGCGGCGCTCGTCGACCTCGATGCGCCAGCGCTGATTCGGCTCGACGACGCGCTGCTGCTGGTCCGTCCGCCTCCCTGATGCCGCGACCGGGACCTCGCCTGCCGTCGGCTGGAGCCCGTGAGGAACCGAAGGACGTCGACGGCCGATAAGATCACGCGGTGACCATCGTCCGACCAACCGCGAACCTCGCCGAGAAGCGTCGCATTCTGCAGCTCGAGACGCTCTACGATCTCGCGCTCGCACTACACGCCGAGCGGCCCGAGGAAGAGCTCGTCGAAGAGTTGCTGCAGAAAGTCTGTGCGGTCCTCGATCCCGCGGCTGCGGTCGTCGTCACCCGCGATAATTGGGGCGGGAGCCGGACACTCTCGAGCGTCGGTTGGCAGGGGCGGCCGGTCAGCGGCGATGCACTGCTGCAGACCGCGCTCTGGCGAGAGCTCCTGGCCCAAGGGCAGCCGGTGACCTGGCGGGATGGCGAGCTTGCCGGCCTCAGCTACCAGGAGGTACTCGCCACCCCCCTCCACTGCCGCAACGTCTACCTCGGCTTCTTGGCGCTCTTCGACAAAGAAGCGCGTGGCACCGAGGCCTCCTCGTTCAGCGACGAGGATCGGCGGTTTCTGGATTCGGTCGCCGCGCTCGCGGGTGTCGCCCTCGACAGCGCCAGGCATCTCGATGAACTCGAGACCCAGCGCGAGCGGTTGGCCGAGGAGAATCGGGCGCTCAAGGGCAAGCTGGTCGCTGACTTTGCCGGCAATCGCATCATTGCTAGCTCGGCGGCCATGCAGCAGACGCTCGACATGGTCGAACGCGTGGCACCGCGCGGTATCAGCGTGTTGATCCGGGGCGAGAGCGGAACCGGTAAGGAGCTGGTGGCCAAGCTACTGCACTTCCGCTCGGCCCGTAGCGGACCGTTGATCGCGCTCAATTGTGCTGCCTTGCCTGAGGCGCTGCTCGAGAGCGAGCTCTTCGGGATCGAAGGCGGTGTCGCGACCGGGGTCACGGCGCGTCGTGGAAAGCTCGAGCTCGCTGATGGCGGCACCCTCTTTCTCGACGAGATCGGTGATCTCCAGTCCGCGCTCCAGGTCAAGCTGCTGCGGGCGCTGCAGGAGCGCGAGATCACGCGCGTTGGTGGCCATCAGACCCTGCCCGTGGATGTCCGGGTGGTCGCCGCAACCCATCGCAATCTCGAAGAGCTGGTCGAGGAAGGGGCCTTCCGCGGTGACCTCTACTACCGGCTTCGTGGGGTCGAGATCGAGCTCCCGCCGCTGCGCTCGCGACGCCAGGAGGTTCCCCTCTTCCTCCGGCACTTCACGGAGCGATTCTGCTCCCGGGAAGGGATTGCACCGCCTCAGTTCACGCAGGATGCCCTCGCGCTGTTGCTCGGTTACGACTATCCCGGCAATGTTCGGGAGCTCCAGAATCTGGTCGAGGGCGCCGTGTCGCTGGCGGACGGCGAGGTAGACGCGGTCTTGATCCGGAGTCTCCTGGAGCGGGCGGGCGACTCGCTGGAGCCTGCCGAGGGCGAAACGGATCCGGGAGTCCTTGAGCTGGCAACGGTCGAAGAACGGCACATTCAGCGTGTCCTTCGGATGGCGGACGGCAACAAGAGCGCTGCCGCGCGGCTTCTCGGCGTGGACCGACGAACACTCCAGCGCAAGGGATTCTGAGGCCAACCGCGAATTGCGGCATTCTGTCGCATGCGCGGCGATATGCCGCGTATTTCCCTAAATCGTTATCGGTATTCGATTTAGGGTCAGTTCCTGGGAGGCGAGTGGAGGTCTATGCGGCATTCTGCCGCATGCCTAAGAGGTTTCAGGTCTGCGGATGGAAACGTCGAAAAGATCTTATCTTCTTTCGTTTCAGTTGTTTAGGGTTGATTCTTCGGCCCCGGATTCCAAGTTGGCGCTGACCTTGCGATAACTGTGAGCTGACAGCATCGCAGGAGGCTCACCATGCTAGACTCGATTAGGAAATACGTCGTCGCGTTGCCCCAGGTTCCGACCCAAGCCGTGCTGACGGTCGGAACAGTGGCCAGCTTCGCGTGGCTCCTGTCTCACAACTTGATTCATCCGATCATTGTCTACGCTCTTCAGGTGTACCTTACGTTCTAATCCCACGGGATGGCTCTCACAGAGCAAGCACGTTTGGGCACTCGAGCCATGCAGGAGATCACGCTGACCCTCCCCATGCTCCCGGATATGGAGCTCACCGCCAGCAAGACAGCTTGCGCAGTGGGGGAACACATCCGGATGAGCGTCGACAAGATCGACGAGATGCGGATGGCCGTAGTGGAAGCGTGCATCAACGCATTCGAGCATTCGGATGCCCAGGCGCAGAAGGTCGAGCTCACCTTTGCGGTGATGGGGCAGGACGACGACCCGAAAGGGCTTCAGATCACCATTCGCGATCGTGGTATCGGTTTCGCACCGGATACCGTCGAAGAGCCGGTTCTCAAGACCAAGTTGAGTCCCGGCATCTCGAAACGTGGATGGGGCTTGAAGATTATCCATGGTCTGATGGACGAGGTCGACATCCAGTCTGGTCGCGAGGGGACCACCGTAGTCATGCGCAAGCTGCGGTGACAGGAGCCTTCGATGAGTGAGAGTTTGAAGCTGAACGTCGATCGCCGGGACGGTTTGGCGATCGTGTACACCGATGGGTATATCAACAATCAGGGTGGTGAGGAGATCGCCAAGGTGGCCTACGGGTTGATCGATGAGGGCCACAAGAATCTTCTCCTGAATCTGCAGGGAACCAAGATCGTCAATTCGATTGGCATTTCGATCCTGATCGAGATCATCGAGAAGATGATCGAGATCGAGGGCACGCTTGCTTTCTGCTGCCTGACGCCAACGATCGACAAGACCTTCCACATCATGGGCCTGGCGCAGTACGCCGGCATCTACGCGGACGAGCCGACGGCAATCTCGGAGTTCACGGGTAGCGCGTAGACGGCCCTGCCATGCAGTAGCATTGGCTATGGCCCAACTTTCCGATCCTCCCTCTGGTGACCTCCACCTTCGAGGCTCAGACCTCGAGGCCTGGCGAGGTGTGCTCGAACCGTCTCGGCGTTCTGCAGATCTCAGTCAGTCCCTTGCCGAACGATTGACCGCTTGGGCGGCCTCGCGGGGCGTAACGGCCGCCGGCCTCTACGCTGTCTGTGGTGGCGTGGCGAATCGTGTCGCCGAGATTGGCGGGAGCTTTCCCGAGCGCCTGGAAGGAGACGCCGGCGTCGACGGGACGAAGCAGATCGCGCTCCCGTCGGCGCGTCTTCTGGTTCGCGCGGCTTCGGAGCCGGAGGTGGACGATCCCGAGATCCTCTTGTTGGCTGCGGGTGTGCGCATCCAGCAGCTCGCGAAGGAGCTCGAGGAACATCACTTTCAGGCCCGATTCCGAGGCGTGGAGCAGGAGAACCTCTACGAGGTGGGGCTTGCCATCGCGTCGATGCTCGATCTCGAGAATCTCGGTGAAGAAGTACTGTTTCGCGCGGTCTCTCTGCTCGACGCACGGCGCGGCGCGCTCTATCTGATCGAAGATCAGCAGTACCGCCTCTTGAGCTCGTTCGGTGGTGGCGATGTCGAATCAGCGTTCGCCATTGATGACGAGCGTGTACAGGCGCTCCAAACCGAAGACTCGGACACGGCTCACTCACCCCTCGCCGGCAGTCGTCATGTACTCGCCGTGCCGATCGAAATCGAACGCTCGCCCCGTGGCATGCTGCTGGTCGCCGACAAGGAGTCGCGACGCGGTGTCGGCCCCTTCCCAACCTCCGATCGCCGAACGCTCTCGCTGTTCGCCAACCAAGCGGCGATCGCGCTCGAGAACGCCAAGCTGCACCGCCTCGCGCTCGAGAAGGAGCGCCTGGAGCGCGAGATGGAGCTGGCCGCCGAGATTCAGCAGCAGCTACTTCCCAAGGCCATGCCAGAGATTCTCGGCTTCGAAGTGCTCGGCTGGAACCGGCCAGCCCGTCAGGTTGGTGGCGACTACTTCGATCTGCGGCAGCTCGCGGACACCCGTTGGACCTTGGTCGTCGGCGACGTGACCGGAAAGGGAATGCCGGCTGCCTTGCTCGTATCGACGCTGCACACGGCCCTCAATCTCTTGGGTGATCGCATGGAGATCGGCCCAGACATGGCGGCCCGCCTCAATCGACACATCTTCGAATCGTCGAGCAGCAACAAGTTCATCACGATGCTGCTCGCCGAGCTCGACAGTGCTTCCGGCATATTGCGCTACCTCAATGCTGGGCACAATCCGGGCTTGGTGGCCCGCGCCGACGGTGCGGTGGACACGCTTCCCTCGGGGGGCATGCCCCTCGGCTTGTTGGCCCACGCCAAGTTTGGGGATGCCGTGATTACCATGGCACCCGGCGACCTGGTGTGTCTCTACAGTGACGGGATCACCGAGGCCGCGAATGCCGCGGGCGACGAATTCGGGTTCGACCGGCTGACCGACCTCTTGCTCGCCAATCAGGACATGCCGCTCCAAGATCTGGTCGCGAAGATCGACGAAGAGACGTCGGCCTTCAGTGCCGGCTTGCCCCAGGGCGATGACCAGACCGTGGTTCTGGTGCGGCGACGACCCTGACGCGCCTGCGCTCAGACCACTCCTCCTACGCAGAACGATCGGCGCAGATCACGCGCTCAGGTGGTCGGGTCCACGCTGTCGGTGAAAAACGGGTCGCCCAGCGGAAGCGCGATGACAGACATCGGAGCGAGGTGCGCTTCCCTCACCTACTCCGGGTTCGCCCAAGCTGGAAGCACGTCTAGCTCGATGCCGAGCACCGCGGGGCCGAGCAGACCGAAGAGCACCGTGATGAGCACGACACCGATGAGGTTGATCACGATGCCAATCTTGACCATGTCGGCGATGCGCAGACGCCCGCTGCCGAAGACGATGGCGTTCGGCGGCGTGGCCACCGGCATCATGAACGCGCAGGAGGCGGATAGCGTCGCGGGCACCATCAGCGTGAGGGGATGAATGTTGGCGGCAACGGCGATCGATGCCAGCAGCGGCAGGATCATCTCTGTGGTGGCGGTATTGGACGTCAGCTCGGTGAGGAAGGTCAGGGTGAAGCAGATCCCCGCGATCATGATGGGGATCGGGGCTCCTTCGAGCCCGCCGAAACCGCTGGCGACCCAGACCGAAAGGCCCGACGTCTGGAATCCCTTGGCCAGCGCGAAACCGCCGCCGAAGAGCAGGATGATGTGCCAGGGGACCTTGCTGAAGACGGAAAAGTCGAGAACCGTTCCATAGCGATCGTCGGCGCCCGATGCCTGCGGGGAACGGTTCTTCGCTGGAATCAGGAACAGCAGCAGCGCCATGCCGATGGCGATGGTGCCGTCGTCGAGCAGGTCGCCATGGGCGAGGAGATTGGACCATCCGGGGATCCGAAAGGACGTGCCGAGGGTCAGGTCGTTGCGAAACACCCACAGCACGGCAGTGGCCGCGAACACGGCAAAGACGACGGCCTGCTCACGGGTCACCGGGCCGAGCTTACGCCGCTCGGCATCGATGGCCTCGCTCGTGAGCTGGAGCGCCGGCGGACTACGAAAGAAGACCTTTGTGATCAGCAACCAGATCGCTGTCAGCATGAGTAGCGAGAGCGGTAGGGCAAGCAGCATCCACTGGCCAAAAGAGAACGCAACGTCGGCATCGGCCGCGCGGGGAAACGTGAGCTCGAAGATGCGCACGAGCGACAGATTCGGCGGTGTCCCCACCAGGGTGGCGACGCCGCCGGCACTTGCGCTGTAGGCGATTCCCAGCAGGAGGGCAGTCGAGAGGTTGGCAACGGCCTCGGGGCCGAACGTCTCCTCCTCGGCGCGAATCACCGCCAGGCCGATCGCGAGCATCATGATGGCGGTGGCGGTATTGGAGATCCACATCGACAGGAACGCCGTGGCGATCATGAAGCCGAGCACCAACAGCGCCGGGCTTCCACCGACCATCCGAATGATGGTCAGGGCGATGCGCTTGTGCAGGTCCCAGCGCTCCATGGCGAGCGCAATGAGGAATCCTCCAAGGAAGAGGAAGATCACGTAGTTGACGTAGACCGGAGCGACCTCCTTGCCGCTCATGATGCCGAGCGCTGGGTACAGCACCAGCGGGAGGAGTGAGGTCGCGGCCAGGGGCACGGCGTCGGAGATCCACCAGATGGCCATGAGCAGGGCGACGGCCGCCATGCGACTGGCGAGCGGAAGGTCGGGCGCCACCTGGCCGACCGACAAGGCCAGTCCGAACACCACGAGACCGAGCCAGAAGCCGACTCGACGTGCGCCGGGCTTCTGTCTGCCGCCTTCGATGGATCGTTTGATTCGCACGGGCTCTCATGCTCATGCTGACCGAATCGTGGGGAGCAATTCAAGCCCGCTGGACATCGGAGCGGCTGCGGTGGGTGCCTGCCGCTGGGCGGCTTGGGCGAAGGCTTGGACTGAAGTTGCGAAGGGAAGCACCAGGAGTACGGCCACGAGTCTTTGGTGGGCGAGGCGAGCGATACGGTGAGCGGTACAGTGGCTGTGTGACATGGGTCTCTCCGAATCGAAACGTGCCGCCAGATAGTTGGCTCTGTCCGGCTCACGAGGCCCGGTGGCGATTCACCTCACGGCTGCGATGGTTGCTAGACTGAGGCAGGGGAAACTTGGAGATCAGTACTGCGTGACGAACCATCGCGAGCCTGTTGGCGTCCGTGATCGGCCGGAAGATGCTCCGTCCCTCGGTCCGGGTGCCTCATTCACGGGCGAGACGTTCTCACTCGTTACAGGTGGCGGTGTGCTGCCGGTGACACCGGTCGCTGCAGCGCCAGACGCTTCGCCTCCCGAGCGAATCGGTACCTACCGAATCATCGACCGGCTCGGCGAAGGAGGCATGGGCACGGTCTATCGGGCCGAGCAGGTCTCGCCGGTCAAGCGCCAGATCGCGCTCAAGGTGCTGAAGTCGGCATTCGTCAGTCGGCAAGCGGTCGCCCGTTTCGAAGCCGAGCGCCAGGCGATGGCGCGGCTGTCTCACCCCAACGTCGCGCAGATGTTCGAGGCGGGTACAGGGCCGGATGGCCATCCCTATTTCGCGATGGAGCTGGTGCCGGGTGTCGCGATCACCGAGTATTGCGATCGGGAACGCTTGGGACTGCCGGAACGCCTTGCGCTTTTTCGTGCGGTGTGCAGCGGCGTCCAGCATGCGCACCAGAAGGGCATTCTGCATCGCGACCTCAAGCCGTCGAATGTGATGGTCGCGGAGGTCGATGGGCAGGCGATTCCGAAGATCATCGATTTTGGAATCGCCAAAGCCATCGACCGGCCCCTGGTTTCGGAGACCCTGGCCACCGGGGGCGCGCTGATCGGCACCCTCGGCTACCTCAGTCCGGAGGCGCTTGGGAGTGACGAAGGGGTCGACACCCGGACAGACGTCTACGCGCTGGGCATCTTGCTTTACGAGCTCCTGGTCGGTGTCCGCCCCTTCGACCAGGACGATGCATCGCTTCTCGAAGTGATCAGGCGGATCGTCGAGGATCCGGCGCCGCCTCCCAGCCGGGCCTGGGGCAGGCTCGATGCCGCGACTCGCCAGCGCCTGGCTGCCGCGCGCCGGCTCGATGCCGCAGCGGCTGGACGCCGACTCACTGGCGATCTCGCCTGGATCATCGCCCAGGCCGTGGCCAAGGAGCGCGGCGAGCGCTATGCCTCGGTTGCCGAATTTTCTGCCGACATCGGCCGTCACCTGCGGGACGAACCGGTCGAGGCAGGGCCGCGCGGTGGGGTCTACCGCCTGCGCAAACTGGTTCGCCGAAATCGGGGATTCGTTGCCGCGGCTTCGATTCTTTTTCTATCGTTGGTTGCCGGGCTGGTGTTTCGTACCGTCGAAGCGCGGCGCGCCAATCGGGAGGCCGAGGCGGCGCGGCAGGTGACGCAGTTCTTGGTCGATACGTTTCAGGTGTCGGATCCTCTGCGGGAGGCGGGTGTCGACGTCACCGCGCGCGAGCTTCTCGCGCGCGGTGAGGCACGCCTCCGTCGAGACCTTCCGGATCAACCCTTGATCCGCGGCAGACTGCTAGACACGATCGCCACGGTCTACGGCAACCTGGGGCTCTACGAGGAGTCGGGCAATCTGGCGCGGGAGGCGTTGACCCTGCGCCGTATGCATCTGCCTGCGGAGCATCCCGATCTGATCACGAGTCTCGAAACCCTGGCGGCCGCCGAGTTGCGGCAGGGCCACTACGAGCAGACGGAGTCGCTGCTGGGCGAGGCAGTCGCGTTGCGTGAGCAAGCGAATGGGCCTGCCGACCCGGTGCTACCACGGTCCCTGACGTTGCTTGCGCGCGCCCTGCTCAACCGTGGAAAGCTCGACGAGGCCGAACCCCATCTGCTCCGCGCGCGGGCGATTCACGAGTCTACCCCCGAGCGTGACGAGCTCGCTCTGGCCGAGACCCTGAACGAGCTCGGCCGCTTCCTGGAGGGGGAGGGCCGTTTCGACGAAGGCGAAAAGATCGTCCGCCAGGCGCTCGAAATCCGGGAAAGGAACGTGGGCGAGGATCATGCCCTGATTGCCGATTCCCTGGAGCGGCTGGGCCAGATGCTCGGGTTGGCGCAGAAGTTCCACGCGGCCGTGACCGAGCTTGAGCGGGCGGTCACGATTCGGGAAGCGGTCTTCGGCGCCGACCATCCGACGATCATCCGGCCGCAAACTCTGCTCGGACAAGCCTTCGCGGAGATGGGACGGCTCGATGCGGCGACCGTTGCATACGAGCGTGCCGTCACGCTCGCACGGGCCGCACCCGATCTCAATCCTGTCAGGCTCGCCTTGGCGATGACCGGTTTGGGATCCGTCGCGAGGCGCCAGGAGCGCTTTGCCGCGTGTGTCGACCATCTGCGCGAATCAAGTGCCCTCTTCGAAACGGTGGTCCAGGCGGAGCATTCCCACCTGGGCTGGAACCAGATCGAGCTCGGCAATTGTCGACTCGGGCTGGGCGAGATCGATGCCGCGGAAGCGTCTTTCAAGCGGGCGCACGAAATTTTCGCGAGCTTCTTCGGCGCCAACGACCCAACCACCGCCGTACCCTTACACAATCTCGCCTCGATCTATCTCCAGCAAGGCAAGCTAGCGGAGGCCGAAGCGGCCTACGAGCACAACCTTGCATTGTGGGAGAGCACGTTTGGCGCAGATCACGGTTACGTCGCCCATGCTTGCCAGGGCCTGGGGGATGTTCACAAGGCCGGTGAGCGGTGGGAAGAGGCGGAGTCCTGGTATCGGAGGGCGTTGGAGATTCGCGAGGTTGTGCTCGACCCAGGGGCGTCGGCCCTACGCGAGACACTCAGCGGTCTAGCCGAGGTACTGCGCGCCCTCGGGCGAGAAGCTGACGCGTTGCCGCTCGAGGCGCGGCTGGACGCCGCCGCGAATGGCGTGGGTGCCAGCCAGGCGGCCGATGCCGAGGAGGCTGAAGCTGTAGGGGCCGATGATGCCTGACGATCGAGATATCACCGCGCTTCTCGCGGCGCACGCTGATGGCGACCCCCATGCTTTCGACCAGGCCGTCGCATCGGTCTACCCCGAGCTACGGCGCGTCGCCCGCGGCCAGCGCCGGGGAAGTCCATCGGGCGCAACCCTCGACACCACCGCGGTCGTTCATGAGGCCTATCTCAAGCTGATTGGAGCCGCGGGGGCGAACTTGCGGAGCCGGGGCCACTTTCTTGCCGTGGCGGCCACCGCGATGCGCCAAGTCGCGGTCGATCATGCACGGGCCCGGCGTCGGGCCAAGCGCGGTGGTGATCGCGTTCAAGTCAGTCTCGACGAAGCCACGGTTGCGGAGGGACGCAAGCTGGACGAGATCCTCGCCGTCCATGGTGCGCTCGAGAGGCTCGCTGAGAAGGACCCACGACTCGTGCGGGTGGTCGAATGTCGCTACTTCGCGGGCATGACCGAGCCCGAGACCGCCGACGCCCTCGGCCTTTCCATCAGCTCGGTACAACGCGCCTGGCGGACGGCGAAGCAAAGCCTTCGCCGTACCGTCTGAATCGGCGTCCGCTGTAGCCGGCGATCAGGAAGCGTCTGTGGGGCGAAGGCCTTCGACGCCGGTGAGAGCGAGAGCAGGCGTGGAGATCGATCCCAGCGGCGTTGTCGACATCGCACGCACGACCGGCTCGCCTCCCACCGCCTCGACGCGAGCCAGGACGCGGAGTAGGCTGTCCTCCCAGACGAGGTCGGGCAGGGCGCGGCCGAGTGCACCGTTTTCGATCTCCCGTACGCCCCGCGCCGTGACGCGTACCGTCAAGTGTCCCGGATCGAGACAGACCGGGCGCTCGAGCCAGCCGATGAAGATGCCGCCATCTGCGGCCGCGAGCAGATCGTCACCCGCGGCGTCGCCGGATTGCAGAAAGAGGTTGCCGAACATGGAATCGCCGCCGCCGACCGACTGTCCGGTCGAATGCATGCCGGCGAGGTGCCCCTGGTGACGGTTGAGGGCCGGGGTCGATGGCGTACCGGCGACGATCAGCTCGAGTGGCTGCTTGGGTGAGCCTTCGAAATCGAACGGGAAGGGGAGGCCGGCGTCGCTCGAGCCATCATCCCGAAGGTGGACGCGTCGATCGAAAACCTGGACGTTGCGATGTTGGCTCAGGAAGGACGTACCGTCGAGGAAGGCTCGGCCGGAGAACGCATAGCCATTGACCACATCCAGCAAGCAGGCGGCAGCCTCCGGGGACAGAAGCGCCGGGGTCACACCTCGGAGCGGCGGCCATGCCTTGTCTGGCGCTGCGCTACCGGCGTTGCCGTTCGTCGCCAGGCTGCGCGCACGGTCGAAAAGCTGTTGCAGCCCAAGGCCGTGCAGCGAACGACTGGAGGCTGAGGCAAAGCCCGCGCCGTCTGGCGCACCGGACGAGACATCGGCGGAGATGTCGGTCACAGTCGTGTGGCGGCGCACGCCGTGGCTGTTGAAGATCGTGAGCTGACTGGTGCCCCAGCGCAGGGCGCCTCGTTCGCCGGTCTGGCACCGGTCGCGAAGCTGCCCGAGTGCGGTGGCCGGGTCGAGTGCCTCGATG
Source organism: uncultured bacterium (assembly GCA_937948815.1). GTDB lineage: Bacteria > Acidobacteriota > Thermoanaerobaculia > Multivoradales > J023 > J023. The sequence continues at coordinate 47,176 of CALFAM010000052.1, read as the reverse complement.
GCCGGGTCGCGCAGCTTCTGGGCATCGCGAACGAAGCTGTCGTCTGTGCGCCGAGGAAAGAGCGAACGCCGGCCGAGTTGGGGTTCGAGCTTGGCCAGCGCCAGTGCATGGCGTACGGCATTCTCGAGCTCGCCGACTTCTGCGGTGTCGGCGCGAAACCAGCCGAGTCTGCGCCCTTCTACGACCCGTACCATCACCGACAGCAGCGGCGGATCATGCTGACAAGGCCCGTCCGTGCGTACGCAGCCGCGTTGGCGCTCGAACCAGACCAGCTCGGTCTCGTCTGCCGTGGCGGCGTCGAGCACCCGCTCCAGACGAGGTTGAATCTCTTCGAAGGTGTGAATACCAGTCTGCACGAGGATTCTCGAAAGTCGCCCCGTCTGGGCGGTCTTTCGCAGCATACCAGGCACTGTTCACCGTGCTGGCTTGTGTTTTGCAAACTCGCCTTGAGAGAATGATCGCCGATGGGTTCGTACTTGCCCTCGCCAGCGAATCGAAAGCCGCGATCAGAAAGCGAAGCCGAGCCTTGAAACGCAACAGATTCACAACAAGACTGCCCACTTTAGGTGACATTCCTGGGGTCAAATGGCGTGGTGCGCTTTGTCTGTTGACGCTGCTGGTCGCCCCCCTGGCGACAGCGGATGGCGTCCACTCTCAGAACGACCCGCTGTATGCCTCCCGGCTTTCGATGGTCGAACGCGAGGTCCGCAAGCGCGGGGTGGAGTCACCGCGGGTCTTGGACGCGATGCGCCAGGTCCCTCGCCATCTCTTCGTGCCCGAGTCGATGCGACCACGGGTCTACGACGGCAAGCAGCTGCCGTTTGCACCGGGCCAGCAGCTCTCCCATGCCTTCTTGTCCGCGCGCATGATCGAGCTGCTGGAGCTCGACGGCAGCGAGCGCGTGCTCGAGATCGGCACGGGCTCTGGCTACGATGCGGCGCTGCTCGCCCACGTTGCGCGCGAGGTCTACACCGTCGAGATCGATCCGGAGCTCGGACGGAAAGCGAAACGCCACCTGCGCAGCCTCGGCTACAACAACGTGAGCGTGCATGTGGGTGACGGCTACCGCGGGCTGCCCGACTTTGCCCCGTACGACTCGATCCTCCTGACCACAGCGCCAGGTGAGATCCCCGAGCCCCTGTTCGACCAGCTCAAGGTCGGTGGCCGGCTGGTGGCAGCCGTGGGCAGTGGCCCGCTCCAGGATCTTCTGGTGTTCGTCAAGACCGCGGAAGGGCGGACCGCTCGCAAGGTGATTCCCGTTCGCCTCGGGCGGATGACTGGCGAAGCCCAGGCCGGCTCACCCTACCGAGACTGATCGCGCGGGCACGTCGTGCCCGCCCTCGGTGCCCGTTCTCTCGGCGCTGATCTTCAGGAACCGTCTTCTGTGCCCGCCTTCTCGCCGAGGCGTGGTAACTTCTCGCCCGTTTGCGGGTCCGCGCGGACGCGGCTCGGCATCCCTCCAAGGAGCTTCGTATGTCTGGTGAGAAGCGGCCCACGGTGGCCATCATGATGGGGAGCAAGTCCGACTGGGACGTCATGCAACACGTCGGCAAGACGCTCGACCGGTTCGGTGTCGGTCACGAAAGCCGGGTCCTCTCGGCGCATCGCACGCCCGCCCTGGCGATCGAATTCGCCAGCACGGCGGCGGATCGCGGTGTCGGTGCGATCATTGCCGGGGCCGGTGGCGCTGCGCACCTTGCCGGGGTGGTCGCTGGCCACACCACGTTGCCGGTGCTGGGCGTGCCTCTGGTCGCATGGGCGCTCGACGGCATGGACGCACTGCTGTCGACGGTGCAGATGCCGCGTGGGGTGCCGGTCGGAACGTTGGCGATCGGCAAGGCTGGTGCGGTCAATGCGGCCTTGCTGGCTGTCCGGATCTTCTCGATCTCGGATCCTGAGCTGACACAGGCCCTGGAAGACTTCCGGGACGAGCAGGCCCGTGAGATCGCGGCCATCGAGCTGAGCTGACGACGCGTCGTCGTCCGGTGACGAGGCACGACAGTGCACGACACCTCGGCGAGCAGCATGGCTCCAGACTGCATTGTGTGATGCGGCGATGAGTCCAGATGGGCTCGGGCGCAGGCCCGCGGGCGCGTTGCGGACCATGCCCGTCGCGAGAATCATCGCTTTCGCCTTTCTGGTCGCCGCAAGTTTCTTCATCCTGATCCCACCGGGAGAAGCGCCTGACGAACCCGCGCATCTCGCCTATCTCGACTTCGTGCTGCGGCACCGCGCGGTGCCGCAGCCGGAGGACCCCCGCCTTCAGCCTTCCTACGAGGCCTACCACCCACCCCTGGCCTATGGCACGGCGGCACTCGCGCTGACACTGATCGGCACGAAAGCGGTCGAGCATCGACTTCGGCTCGATCCGTCCTTCGCCTTCGAGCGCAACCAGCGAGCCCTTCTCACGAACAACGATCTGCCCGATGGTGGTCGGTCGATCCGTCTCGCGCGGGCCACCAACCTGCTCTGGCTGGGCCTCGGTGTTTGGGCAATCCTGTTCACGTGCCGGCAGATTGGCGATTCGGCTGCCATTGCCGTGACGGCTGGTGCGCCGTTCGCCCTCGCGCCACAGCTCCTATTTGCCGGCGCCACGTTTGGCAATGACGCGGCCGTTGCCGGCCTGATCGCCGCAACGACTGCCATGCTGGTCCAAGTGGCGAGAAGCGCCTCCTTGCGGGCGGCCTTCGCGGCCTCGGTCTTCGCGGGCCTCTCGCTATGGGCCAAGGCGTCAGCCGTGCTCGTGGCCCCGGCGATCGGGCTCGTCGGGCTCTGGCTCTTGCGCGGCCGCCACGGTCGCGCAGCGACACTGCTGCTCCTGCCGGGCAGCCTCCTGGCCGCTGCGTGGCTGGTGCTGGAGTGGAACCGGACCGGCACCATCGTGCCCTCGCCGCCCGCTCACTTGGGCGGGGGCGGGTGGCTTTTGGTCGTGGGAGAGCCTTGGTGGGTGGTGTCGGTCTGGGCCAGCTTCTGGGCCAAGCTCGGGTGGTTCAACGTCACCTTCCCTTGGCCGATCTACGGGGTTTTCATCATGCCCTCGTTGCTCGTCCTGATTGGCTTGATCGGTGCCTGTCGGCCTGGGTCGACGTCTCGTTGCACCAGGCTTCTGGTGCTCGTCGTCACGGCTGCCCTGGCCATGTTGGTGTTCTTCATGGCGCGGGTCGACTGGCAGCCTCAGGGGCGTTTGCTGCTGCCGGCGAGTGCCGCGCTGGCGGGGTTGGCAACGTCGGGGCTGGCATGGCTCTGGCCGCGTATCGATCCCCGGCTCGCGCGCTGGCTGCCTGCCGCCTCGCTCGGCATCGCGAGCGCCACGGCTGTGGCGGCCGCGGCGCTTCTCGCCGTCGTCTATTGAACCAGCTGTCTGCGGACCGCTTGTCGAGTGGGCTGCTTGCCGATCGGGCCGGCTGAGCCCAGCCAAGCGAGCCGCGGCGACTACGGCTCGATCTTCGCGATGCTGGTCAGGGTATTGCCGCTCGTCTTGTCGTGCACCGAGATCACCAGCTCGTGCGGCTTGCGCCGCAGGGTCAAGCTGGTGTTGTAGAAGAGCTTCGAGCCTGATTCTGGCACGCTCGGGCGTTTCAGGCTCAGTGGCACGACCGGCATGCGCGACAGCTCACCGTCGCCGTTCTTGGCGGCCACCCGCAGCTCGATCTCGGCCAGGTAGCCCTCTCCGCTCGGCAGCAGGGTGATCTCGTCCGCGGGAATGGCGACCCGCATGGGCACTTCCATCTTGCCGCGGCGAGCCTTTTGCGGCGTACCGAGCTCGACACCGAGCACGGTGGCTTCGAGCGGGTTGCCGAACAGCAGCGCGCTCTGGGTCATCATGGCCAGCTCGGTGTTGCGGGACAGATCGCGGAAGCCGCGGCGGTTGCGGATCTCGAGCTTCGGATCGACCAGCTCGATGCGGATGCGGTGGTGCGCGTCATCGTGTTGGCGGTCGGCCGAGAAGCCCAGCCAGTAGAAGGAACCCGTGTCCTCGGCGATGGCCGGCAAGGCGTCGTAGCGGTTGGCCGCGAGCAGCGCCCGACCGCCGGTCTGCTCGGCAATGTGGCGAAGGGTCGCCGCGCGGAAGACCTCACTCGACAGGTTGCCGCCCAAGGAGCCTGGCGAGAGCACGACCTCGAAGGGCGTCTGCGGATCCTCGATCGGCTGGAAGATGTTCGGCGCGATCGCATCGACGTTGACGCTCGTCGAACGCAGACCCGCGGTGTCGATCGGGTACAAGGTGTAGCCGAGGAGATTGGCAGTGTCAGCGATCGGGCTCGACAGTTGAAGCTCCGTGGCACTGGCACCGAGGGTACCTTGGCCAAAGACATCGAAGAACGATGAGGCCGGCCACTCACCGGTGATCATCATCATCACCTTGCGCCCTTCCGGCATGGCGAAGCTGCGCAGCGTCGAGACCGCGGCCGTGGTCACGCGCTCGAACTGTGCGCGGCGCTCCAGATTCTCGATGACGCCGCCGCCGCTGGTCTCGCTGGCATTGAAGCCGAAGCCCGGGAAGCGCTCGACCCGTCGCAGGAGTCCCTGGGCCTCGCGGTCCATGGCCTCTTCGAAGACCCGCTCGAGCACGGTGTGGTTGTTCGTCCACGAGGTCAACATGCTGAGCTGCTTGCCGTCGAAGGCGACGACCGCCATGCGGTCTTCCTGGCGGATGGTCGGAATCTGATTGCGGAGGCGCTTCAGAACCTGGTTTCGCTCGGTCTTGATCGTGTAGTAGTCGTCGATGAAGACGAGGTAGGAGAGGCCGATCGCCTCACCTGCGCGCACACTGGGCAGGATCGAAGGACTGCGCGGCGCGCCGTCTACGGTCTCGGCCGGGACGGCACGGCCACCTTGGATCTCGGTGAAGAACTCGATCGACTTCTCTCGGCCGTCGACGTAGAGCCGAAAATCGTCCGGGCCGAGGCCAAAGACGCGGTTGCCTTGGCTGTCGGTGACCACGGCCTCGATGTTGACCACGCGGACGTCGATGACCTCTCCGAAGACGCGAGGCGCTTCTCCGTCCTGTGCAGAGGACAATTGCGGCCCGATGGCGACGGTGGCGAGCAGCAGAAGGGTGGCGAGCAATCGCCAGGAAACGTGTGTTCGGATCATCGGAAAGCTCCTTAGAGCGTTACGTTCTGTCGTGGCGGCAGCATCTCATGTGCCGCCGGGTAGCCGCGTCCTCGTCTGCCGGACCGTCGTGTAAGGCGAGGCCGGATCCGGCGTCGACAGGAGTTCTGCAAGCCGCGTGCCCCAGGTGACGGTGAGCCTCGGTGGGACCTCCAGCAACGCGTTCCCGCGCCGGAGCTCTCGCGGCCCTTTCGCACTGCGCATCGGCACCGGGCTCCTACAACACGTTACGGGCGGCAGGCACGGGTGGTCGGCTCCTGTCGATATCTTTCTGCGGAGTGCCATCCACGGAGCACAACCCGCTGTGCACCCGGTTCGAGGTTGCTGTGCGAAGTGACGTGAAACTGCTCGAGATGAGCCCGATGGCGTTGTCCGCGAGGGTACAATAGTCGGGTAGACGCGCCCAGATTCCGAGTCCCGATGTCGGGCCGCGATCCGCTGCCGAGGAGACGCGATGAGCCAGCCTTTCGTCCATCTTCACCTGCACACCCAGTACAGCTTGCTCGATGGCGCCAACCGCGTCGATCGCCTGGTCGAGCGGGTTCGCGAGCTCGGCATGGATGCCGTGGCGATGACCGACCATGGCAATCTCTTCGGCGCGGTGGACTTCTATTCGCGTGCCGAGCGCGCGGGCGTCAAGCCGATCCTCGGTATCGAAGCCTATGTCGCACCGGATGTCGGCGGTCGCGTCTCGGATCGGCGGGACCGTACCCACACGGGTGTCGCGGACGGCGGCTTCCACCTCGTGCTGCTGGCGCGCAACGAGTCGGGCTGGCGGCACATGCTCAAGCTCAGCTCCGACTCGTTCCTCGAAGGGTTTTACTACAAGCCGCGGATGGACAAGACGACCCTCGGCCAGTGGTCGGGCGGGTTGATTGCGATCAACGGCCATCTTGGCTCGTCGATCGCGTTCCATCTCACCAACTACGTCGAGAGCGGCAGCGACGAAGACTGGCAGCGCGCGGTCGACGAGGCCAAGTGGCATGCGGAGACCTTCGGGCCGGACGAGGATGGCGAGCCGTGCTTCTACATCGAGCTGCAGCGTCACGTGGAGGAACAGGAGCGTATCAATCCGCACCTGGTTCGCCTGGCGCGCGAGCTCGACCTGCCGTTGGTGTGCGACAACGACGCCCACTTCCTGCGTGCACAGGACTGGGACAGCCATGACTCTCTGGTGTGTATTTCGACGGGCAAGCGCAAGGAAGACGAAGCCCGGATGCACTATCCGAAAGAGCTGTACGTCAAGTCGCCCGAGGAGATGTACGACCTTTTCGGTGGCTACCTGGATGGTGCAGGCGACGAAGCGTTGGCCAATACGGTTCGAATCGCCGATCGCTGCAAGTTCGAGCTCGACCTGAGTGAGAATCACGCGCCCGTCGTCAAGGTGATCCGGCAGGATTCTCTCGAGCTGGCGGGAGACAGCGGGCCGACCAAGGGGTCAACGACGTGGTTCCAGGCCTTCTGTGCCCAATACGAGCTCTCGCCCTTCGACTTCGAGAATGACGAAGAGACTTCGGAAGAGCTCAAAGCGAAGTGCGATCAGGCCCTTCGCGAGCTGTCCGAGGCCGGCCTGATCTGGCGCTACGGCGAAGACGGCGTCACCCAAGAGATCCGCGAGCGGCTCGAGCGTGAGCTGCGGATTCTGCGCGACAAGGACATCAGCTCCTACTTCTTGATCTGCTGGGATTTCGTTTACGAAGCCCGGCGACGCGGCATCCCGGCCAACGCGCGTGGCTCGGGCGTTGGCACCATGGTCGGCTTCTGCCTCGGCCTGTCGAACGCGTGCCCGGTGCACTACGGCTTGCTCTTCGAGCGCTTCACGGATCCGGATCGTTCCGAGTATCCCGATATCGATATCGATATTTGCCAGGACGGTCGCGGGATCATTCTCGACTATGTGCGCGAGAAGTACGACTCCGAGACCCTCGGCAAGGTCGCACAGATCATCACCTTCAACGTGCTCAAGGCGAAGGCGGCGATTCGCGATGTCGGCCGGGTGATGAATCGGCCCCTGTCGGAAGTCGACAAGCTTTGCAAGCTGATTCCCGACCAGCTGGGTATCACCCTCGACGAGGCGCTCGAGCAGACCGAAGAGATGCGCAAGCTCTACGAGGGGGACGCCGAGATTCGTCGCTGGCTCGACACGGCGCGCGACCTCGAGGGCCTTGCCCGTCACGCCGGCGTGCACGCCGCGGCTGTCGTGATGGCCAACATGCCGCTGTCCGACGTCGTGCCGTTGTCGGTCAACCGGCAGGGCGATCGCGAGACCGTGGTCACGCAATGGGATGGCCCGACCTGCGAGCGTGCGGGCCTGCTCAAGATGGATTTCTTGGGGCTACGCACGCTTTCGATCATCGAAGGTGCACGTGCACTGGTTTCCAAGACCCTCGACACGGAGACGATCCGTCGCACCGTCGATCCGGAGAACAAGCGGCCTGCATCGTGGGATCCACTCGATCTCGAACGCTTGACCTATGACGATCCGAACGTGCTCGGACTCTTTGGACGGGGCGAGACCGTATCGGTGTTTCAGTTCGAGTCGGACGGTATGCGGCGCATGCTGCGCGCGATGTCCCCCGACCGGTTGGAGGATCTGATCGCGGCCAACGCGCTTTACCGGCCGGGGCCGATGGCGCTGATCGACGACTACAACGATCGCAAGCATGGCAAGGCGGAGGTGCCGGCCACCCACCCGATCGTCGACAAGTTCACCGCCGAAACCTACGGCATCATGATCTACCAAGAGCAGGTCATGCAGATCGTCCACGAATTGGGCGGTATTCCCCTACGCACGGCCTACTCGTTGATCAAGGCGATCTCGAAGAAGAAAGAAAAGGAGATCGACAAGCAGCGCAAGACCTTCCTCGAAGGCGCTCAATCCAAGGGCGTGAGCAAGAAGGACGCGGTGGCCCTTTTCGACCTGATTCTCAAGTTCGCGGGCTATGGTTTCAACAAGAGCCACTCGACGGGATATGCGATCGTTGCGTACCAGACGGCGTACTTGAAGACGTACTTCCCGGTGCAGTACATGGCGTCGGTGTTGACCTATGAATCGGTGGTGACCGAGAAGGTTGTCAAGTACATCGACGAGTGCCAGCGTGTCGTGTTTCCGAACGGAAACCGTGGCATTGCGGTGCGGGCTCCGGAGATCAATACCTCGGAGGTCGGGTTCACGCCGGTCTTCGCGGACGGCGAGCCGCAAGATGCCAACCATGGGCACATCCGTTTCGGACTCTCGGCAGTCAAGGGTGTCGGGGAGAAGGCCGTCGAGTCGATCATCGCCGAGCGCATCGAGTCCGGTCCATACGAGAGTGTGTGGGATTTCTGTGAGCGCGTTTCGCTTTCGGCGGTCAACCGGGCGACCATGGAGGCGCTGGTCAAGTGTGGCGCGTTCGATCGTGTACACGGAACGGAAAGCCGCGCCGCCTTGCTCGAGTCTCTGGACACGGCCATTACCGGAGGTCATCGGGCGCAGCAGGATCGCGCGTCCGGTCAATCCAACCTTTTTGGCATGCTGGCAACCGAGGACGAGCCCGTTGCCGCGCCGTCTCTGCCTTGTATCGCAGACTGGCCGGCGGCCGAGAAGCTCAAGCACGAGAAGGATGTCCTCGGCTTCTATGTGTCCAGTCATCCGCTCGACGAGCACATCGATCTGGTCAAGCGGTTCTCCAACGTCGCGGTCAACGAGCTCGGCGAGATCTCGTCCGAAGCCGAGGTCGTGGTCGGTGGATTGATTACCGGCGTCAAGAAGCGGGTCATTCAGCGCGGCCGCTCGCAAGGTAAGACTATGGCGATCTTGGCCTTCGAGGATCGTACGGGTCCGGTCGAAGCCGTGGCCTTCTCCGAAGTCTTCGAACGCTTTGGCGATCTGTTCGAGGAAGATCGCGTGGTGTTCTTGATCGCCAAGGTGCAGCAACGCGACGGTGTTCCGAACCTGATGGTCAATCGCGTCATTCCGCTCGAGCGCGCCGCGACCCTGACGTCTTCCGTCCGCGTCCAGATCCAGCCGAATGGTGATGCGACCAAGCTGTCCCAGAAGCTGCAGCGCCTACGTGACCTGCTCTGGGAATCGACGACGGGTCCGGGCAATCCGGCGTCTGTGAAGCTCGAGATCCTCGAGAAGGATGAGGTGGTGACCGTCGGCTTGAACGGTTTTCAGGTCAAGGTCACGCCAGAGCTTCCCGAGAAAGTCGCAGCCCTCCTTGGCACGCACGACTGTTGTCGGCTCTACGGCCCGCCACGCCCCGCGCCGGCCATGTTCGAGCCTGCTGCCTGACCGACAAGCTGGGGTGGCTGGGCGGTTACTTCGCGACGGCTGCCAGATTTGTATACTTTTCGCATCAGTCCCCAAGGGGCGATCGCGCGCGTGGACCATGTGTCCAAATCATGAACGCATCCGGCAGTGCGAAACATTGATAGGAATAGCATAGTAACGTTATTGGGGCGCGTGGTCGTGTGGGGCTGCGGGAACGTCTCGGAGACCAGCGACTGCGTTCGACACCCAAGCTGTTCTTCCAAGGAGTTCCTCATGATGAAGCACCTCGCACTCCTGACCTTCCTCTTCACCTTTGCATTGATGACGCCGAGCTCGGCGGAGGCGCAAGCCGCTTGCTTCGACTGGACTTGCAATACTGCTACGGGCCAGTGCACCTTTGATGCGAGCTGTAGTGACGACACGCCGCTCAACTTTCGCTGGACCTACGGTGACGGCTCGCCGACCGAGTCGATCTGGCAGAGTCCTCTCGCCAGCCATACCTACGCGGCACCGACGGCCACTGCGACGGTCACCCTGTCGGTAGGTTATCTGTTCATCGGCTATTATGATGTGACCTGCCTGATCCGTATTCGAAACGTGATCAGTCCGCCGGTGGCGTTCATGTCTGGTACCTGTTCCTAGCGTCGACATCGCTTCCAACCCTCTGCCTGCCTGTGCCCTTGACCCTCGGGCACGGGCAGGTTTGGGTCATGGCACGGCCGAAGACCACCCCGTGGCATCGCCCGACTCGAATCCGTCTGCCAAGATGACCTGACTGTCGGGTAAGACCGATAGTTGGAAGGTGTCGTTGCCTTCTTCGCCGAACGGATCGGTCGCCGTGACCGTGACGGCATACGGCGAGCCGGCGATGTCGATGGTCGCGAGCTGACCGTGGATGGAGCCGGCGGGTGAGATGGTGAGCGAGCTCGGCAGCCCGACCGCGGTATAGGTCAGTGCTCCGGGGTTGGGGTCTGAGAAGCTCGGAGCGATGTCGAGCGCAAAGGGTTCTCCTTCACGTACGGTCTGGTTGCCGATCGGCGCGACGAGCTGCGGTGGCGTGTTGACCACGACCGTCGCGCTCGTCGTGTCGTCTTCGTATTCGAGGACGAGCGGAAGATCCGTCGCAGCCATCTCGCCGGTCGATGACGCTGAGGTGCGATGGATCACACGCAGGCCCAGAACCGGCGCGGCGGCTGCTCCGAGAGCGACGTCTGCAGCCAGCCACCAGGTGACGTTGGCATCGACGGTGAGCTGAACGTTCGGGTCGCCATCGATCATCGACCAGGTCAGCACGCCGTCGCTCGAGGTGAAGGGCGCGACGAGCGAGATGAACGGCCTGCCGTCGTCACGACCTGGTTCGAACGCACCGTCTCCGTCGTCGCGATAGAGATGCAAGGCATCGAGCAGTGCAGCCATCTCGGCGTCGCTGAGCGCAGTGCCGCCGGGTGCCTCGAAGCGCAGCTCGAGGCTGGCGAGCTCGGCGTCGCCATCGCCGCCACGCCCACGATGCTGTCCGTCGATTCGTAGCAACACGACGTCTTGGCTGGCGGCGGCGACCGTCGTCTGGCCGGCCGCGTCAGCGGTCGGCAGCGCAAACTGGCCGCCGCGGTTCTCCCACCAGGCGACATCGCCGTCCCGCTCGCTGGTTAGCACGTCGACGTCACCGTCACCATCCATATCGGCCACGCTGAGATCGATCGCCTGAGGATAGGTCACGTCGAAGGTGTGTTTGGGCCAGCTACAGAGGAAACCGCATGCGGATCGGTCGTTCTCCCACCAGGCGATGTCATTGATGCTGGCGTCGGCGTTGTTTGCGACGCCGACGATGTCAGCGTCGCCGTCGCGGTCGACGTCGGCCGTTGCGAGTGCTGCTGCGCCGTAGAAATCACGGTCCACTCTGCGTCGTGGCCACGCGCAATCGGGTGTGCACGAAGAGCCGTCGTTCTCCCACCAGGTAACCTCGTCGTCGGTGCCGAATGATGCGCCGAGAACATCGTTGTCGCCGTCGCCGTCCATGTCGACCGCGCGCAGCATCTGCGGCAGCTGAAAGAAGGTTTCGACCACGTGTCGTGGCCAGTCGCAGTCCGGGTCGCACGGTGAGCCGTCGTTCTCCCACCAAGCAACAACCGCTGCCACCCGACCATTGCCCAGCAGGTCGAGGTCGCCGTCTCCGTCCATGTCCGCAGCGACGATCGAGTTGGTGTCGTTGAATTCGTCGACCACGGAGTGCTCGGGCCAGTCGCAGTCGGGGTCGCAAGGCGTGCCGTCGTTTTCCCACCACGACACCGAGTCGGTGCCGGCGTTTTTGGAAGCGGCCAGGACGTCCATGTCGCCGTCCCCGTCGAGGTCCACGGCCCTGCTGTCGGTGACACCCAAGTAGTCGCTCGTCACCGTGTGCAGGGTCCAGCTACACGTGATCCCACAGGGAAGACCATCGTTCTCCCACCACACGATGCCTGGCAGGATTCCAGAGTGGCCGAGCAGATCGAGATCACCGTCGGCATCCATGTCCGCGACCGACACCGCAAAACGGTCGGTGGTGATGACGTGTTCGGGCCAGGTGCAGTCTGGCGCGCACGGGCTGCCGTCGTTTCGCCACCACCTCACGCCTTCGAACGTGGTGACGAGAAGATCCTGGCGGCCATCCTGATCGAGATCGGCGGTCTCGACCCCGGGGCGCTGGTTGAAGCCACCCGTGCCGAGGACGCGATGCGCGATCGGGAATGTAGCGCTCCGGTGCAGCGTCTCGTTGGGCCACCACGAGAGCACACCGTCGCCGCGGGCGGCCGCCAGCAGATCGTCGTCACCGTCGCCGTCGAGATCTGCCACCCGAACCTGGTCGGGCTGCGCCACCGCGCTGGCGACCGGTCGGAGTGTCCATGCCGTGGCGTCCCCGGCCGTGTTCTCCAGCCAGCTCACGTCGCCGCCGGTCTCGGCGGTGAACGCGATATCCAGGTCGCCGTCGGCGTCGAGATCGAAGACAGCCAGCGACGACGGGTCGCCGAGTGCCGCCGACAGGCTGACCGGCAGCGCGAAGGTGCCCTGGCCATCGGTGTTCTCCCACCAGATGACCTGATCGTCAGCGCCGCCCGTCAGCCCGACGAGATCACGGTCGCCGTCGCCATCGAGGTCACCCGTACCCACCGCCTCGGCCGGGCCGGAGACACCGCTGCCGAGACTCACGAAGACCCACGCGTCACCGCTTCCGTTGTTGCGCCACCAGGCGAAGGAGTCGCCCTCGGCGAAGGCATCGAGATCGCCATCGTGATCGAGATCGGCCAGGGTGACTGCACCAGCGCTCGAGAAGCCCAGGTCTTGGAAGGGTGTCCAGGCCGTGGCGTCGCCCTGAACGTTCTCGAACCATGCGATCCGGCTACCATCCTCGAAGGTGCCGACCACGTCGAGATCGCCGTCGTGATCGAGGTCGGTGGCTGCGACGGCGAAGGGGCCGGAGAATCCGCCGCCGACCGTACGCCGCGTCCAGGTGCTGCCGTCTCCCTGGTTCTGCCACAGGATGATCGTATCGGTAGCATCGACCGCCGCGATGACATCGACCGCGGCGTCGCCGTCGAAGTCACCAACGGCCGCCCCTGCCAGCTCGGCGACCGTGATGCCGCTCTCGATGGTGTGGCGGGTCCAGGCGGATGCATCGCCCGCGGTGTTCTCCCACCAGGCGATCTCGTTGTCCCCTCGGCTGGTGGCGAGCAGATCGAGGTCGCCGTCACGATCGAAGTCTGCCGTGGCGATGGCGCGCGCGTCGGCAAAGGTTTCATCGATGGCGACAGCATTGCCGAACGGCACGATCGACGCGATCGTGGGTACCGCCATCAGGGCGGTGATCGTGGGCAGCGTGAATCGGAGGATGCTTCGCAGTCGAAGGTCGGTGGAATGGCATGTGAGCATGGGACCATTCTATTCGCATGGGTAGCCATCGCGGCCGGGCTGCCCGTGGAGGGTGATCAGGCTTCTTGGCCGGAGGGCTTCTCGGCGGATGCCGGAGTGGGGGCCCGGCGTCGCTTGACAACGCCGACCAAGGAGAGCGCGGTGACGCCGCCCAACACGAGAGCCGCGCCCGCGACCTGGCCGGGCGCGAGGCGTTCGTCGAACAGCATGCGCCCCCACACCAGGGTCGCGGTGGGTTGCAGCAGCAGCAGCACCGAGGTCTCGAGTGCTGGCAGTCGGGGCAGGGCGTGGGTAATGAGAAGCCAGCCGAATACCTGGGAGCCCAGGGCCAGCGCGAGCAGCCATCCGTGCATCGGCCACGATGGCACCAGGTCGAAGGAACTGTCGGGGAGGCCGAGGAGCAAGGTCGCGATCGCCGCACCCAGGGTGGCGTCAGCCAAGGGGCCGACTGGCGAGCCGCGATCGCCGTTGGCAAACCGCATCGCGAGCAGGAAGGCGGCATAGGACACGCCGGTAGCCAAGCCCCATAGGGCGCCGCGGCCGGGATTGGCGCCATAGGCATCCGCGCTTCCCACGCCGCCGACCAGCGCGACGCCGGTCAGCACCACCGGCAGCATCAGAAGGGAGATTCGCGAAGGCTTCTCGCCGAGCGCGAGCCAGGCCACCAGCCCGACCATTGCGACCTGGGTGTTCCCCAGAACGGTCGCCGGCCCCGCCCCGATATCGTCGATCGCCCGATGCCATACCGCGAGGTCAATCCCGAGCATGGCACCGGCGGCAACCGCCACGCCGCGCCGGCGTCGAGATCGCCCGTCCTTTCGCCGTACGACGAGCCAGCCGATATAGAGAACCGGAAGCGCATAGAGCGCGCGGAAAAACGCAGATGTGGACGGCGATGCCTGCGACAAGCGAACGAAGATCGCGGAGAGCGAGATCGTCAGAACGCCAATGATGGCGAGGAAACGTGTCAGAGCGCGACCCTGTCGTTCATGGCCTGCATCGTACCGTTCATTCGTGCCTCCAGCCCAGAAGGCAGATGACTTTTTGTCACAACGCTATAGGTCGTAGTAAACTCCCTGGCAGGACTGCTTTCATTGTCATTTCGGTTCGGTCGATCATCGCTTGGTTTCATTGCGTACTGGGGACTTGAGAGGCGTATGTAGCCTTTGAGGAGGTTTGTTGCAATGAGATTTCTGTGGATATCGACCGAAATGGTGCGCCCGGCCATCTTCGGGACGCTTGCCGTGGCAGGTGCATGGCTGGCCACCGCTGCACTCGTTTTCGCGACGGAGGACCCGCCGTCCGAGGAGACCGCGGCAAAGGCTCTGTCCGCCGATCAAGAGCACGAAGCGCTGTTCCTGGAGAATCGGTTCCCGTCGGCCAATACCTGCGCGACGTGTCATCCGGACCACTTCGAAGCCTGGTCCGTGTCGCCGCATGCCTACGCGCAGATGAGCCCGGTCTTCAATGCCATGCATGGAACCGTGCTCAAGCTGACCAATGGGACGAACGGAGACTTCTGCATCCGTTGCCATACGCCGGTCGGCATGAACCTTGGCGAGCCAGAGTTCATGAGCAACATGGATCGCCATCCGACCTCGCGCGAAGGCGTGACCTGCATCGTTTGTCACCGGCTCAACAAGAGCTATGGCAAGCTGAGCGGGCGCCTGGCCATCGTCGAGGGTGATCTTTTCGAGCCGGTCTACGGCCCAGCGGGCAACGAAGAGCTCGAGCGCGTGCTCGAAAGCGGCGAGTACCGGGTCAACACCGAGCGAGGCAAGGCCGGGCGAGCGATCCACACGGAAGCGCGACCGTTCTTCCAGATCACGACTTCCGGTCTCTGTGCGACTTGCCACGACGTCAACCTGGTCAACGGCTTCCGGCTGGAAGAGGCCTTCAGCGAGTTCAAGAACACGCCAGCGGCCAAGGAAGGCACGTCGTGCCAGGACTGCCACATGGGCCTCGAGCCTGGCGTGGTCTCCGGCTACGCCCAAGCCCCCGCCGCAGTGGTTGGCGGCCGCCCGACGGTAGTCCGGAAGCGCACGGACCACATGTTCATCGGCCCCGACTACTCGGTCATTCACCCGGGGATCTTCCCGCACAACACCAAGGCATCCGAGCTGGCGACCATCCGCGAGTGGCTGACCTTTGATTGGGAAGCGGGATGGGGCACCGACACATTCGAGGATCAGGCGGCCAAGGCCGACGAGCCGTACGATTTTCCGGAGAAATGGCGCGCGGCCGATGATCGCTACGATGCGCGCGACATCATCGAGGCGAACCGGGCCCTGCTCGCCAAGGCCGATGTCCAGCGCAAGAAGGTCCTCCAGGCCGGCTACCAGTTCGGCGAGATCGAGGTGGTTCGGGCCGATGCACGAAAGGGGATGGTGATTGCCGCCGAAGTGCGCAATGCCACCACCGGACACGGCGTGCCGACCGGCTTCGACGCGGAACGCCTGGTGTTCGTACGGGTCACCGTGACCGACCGCAACGACGAGGTCGTCTTTGTCTCGGGCGATCTCGATCCCAATGGCGACCTGCGCGACACGCATTCGCTCTATGTGCACAACGGCGAGCTACCCCTCGACAAGCAGCTCTTCAGCTTGCAGTCACGCTTCGTCACGCGCATGGTGCGCGGCGGGGAGCGGGAGCAGGTTCTGGCGGTGAACTACTCACCAGATCCGCTGCCCTTCCTGCGGCCCTCGACGCGTTCGACCATTCTGACCGGGCGACCGGCAGGCGCGCGCAAGCACAAGCAGAACATCGAACCCGGTGGCAAGCGGCTTGCCCGGTACCGGGTTCCGGCATCGGCGCTGAGCGGTGCGGGGCCATACCGTGCGCGGTTCGAGCTGATCGCCGGCATGGTGCCGGTCAACCTGGTACACGAGATCGCCGGGGTCGGGTTCGACTATGGCCTGAGCGCCCGCGAGATTGCCGATCGGGTGGTCGCAGGGCATCTGGTGCTGTGGGAACGAGATCTCGAGATCGATCTCCACAGTGGTGCCGAGGGTTCCGCCCACCCCGCGACCGCCATTGCCGGCGCCTCCGAGTAGCGCCATGGACAGCAAGCGCGCGATGCTCTTGAGCCGCACCCTCCTGGGTGCGTTGCTGTTGGCTGCCATGCCGGTGACTGCGGTCGCTTCTTCGCCAAGCGCGAAGGCGGCGCCGTCCGCGAAAGCGGCCGACCCTGAAGATGCCGTTCACGAGTCGGACGACGGCCACGACCACGCCGGGGAAGATCACGACGAGCACGGAGATGGCCACGGCGCCGGAGACGGGCACGATGGTCATGGCGGTGGCCACGGTAGTCGCCTGAGCGATGTCGCCCTGCCCCTTCAACTCGAGGGCTTCCCGAAGCGGCCGAAGCCGATTCTCGAGCTTGGCGAGCCGTTTCTCGGCACGGGAACGCTTCATCCTGGCTACAAGCTGCCCACGGGGGCCGTCTGGCAGCCGTCGTTGCTCGCCTTCGGCAACCTGCGCACGGGTCTCCAGACCTTCACCCCTGGTGGCAGCGAGAACCGCACCACCGAGTGGGCGAACCGGCTCGACCTTTTCCTCAACCTCTTTTTGAGTGGCACCGAACGCCTGGTCGTTGGCTTCCGCAACTTCGATCGCAGCGGACGCTTCAGCGGCTACGTATTCGAATCGCCTGACCCCGCGCTCGACGGCGAGTTTCGGGATGAGTTCGACATCGATGTCGAGGTGCTGTTCTTCGAGGGTGAGTTCGGGGAGATCTTTCCCAATCTCGATCTCGAAGACCATGGTTCCTTGGATGTGGGCTTCTCGATCGGCAGGCAGCCGATGTTTTTCCAGGAAGGGCTGTTGATCCAAGACACCCTCGATGGCATCGGCCTGACCCGCAACACGCTTCTGCCGAAGAATACGTCCAACTTTCGGGCCACGCTTTTCCTGGCGTGGGACAACGTCCACCGCGGTGGCATCGATCTGTCGGACGCCGAAGGCTCCCTGCGCGGCACCAACCCCGAGGACACCAGCGGGCAGCTCTTTGCGCTGCTGACGTCGACCGACGTTCGGCGTTCGACCATCGACGCCGATCTGGTCTACGTACAGTCAGACAATCCGCTGGTCGGGGACCTGGCAGCCTTCGGCGTCAGCGCGGTGCAGCGGATCGGCAAGATGAACGCCTCGTTCCGCGTGCTCGGATCCTTCGCTCTCGATGACGAAACCGCATTCAGTACGGACGGCGCGCTGCTCTTCAGCGAGCTTTCTTGGACGCCGGTTCACACGCATAACCTATTCTACGTGAACAACTTCTTGGCCGTCGACACCTTTTCGTCGGCCGCGCGTGGCCCGGCCACCGGTGGGCCTCTCGGACGGGCGGGAATCAACTTCGCTGCGGTCGGTCTCGGCAGCTATGGCGCGGCGCTCTCGAGCACGGCGCGTGATGTGGTCGGTGGTGCGGTCGGCTATCAGATGTTCTTCGATCACACCCGTAAGCAGGTGATCGTCGAGTTTGGTGCGCGCTTTGGTCTGGAGAACGACGTCGCGGACGCGTTTGCGGCCACCGCCCGATTCCAGACGGCCATCGGCCGTCGGCTCGTCCTGGTGGTCGATGGCTTCGTGGGTCACCTGAGCGGGTTGGCCGGTCTCGGAGACGAGACGCTCTACGGTGGCCGGCTGGAATTGCTGACCAAATTCTAGTGACCATTTTCGAGTGTTGACCACGTTCTCGTGCCGTCTGGTTCTTGCCAAGACGATATCTTGGGGCGCGAATAATGCCGCAATGCCACGAGCCCCACGGTGGGAATACCACCGTGGGTGAGTACCCGATCAGCAGGGCACGTAGGGCCTGGCCGGTGTCGTGGCGGTCCTGGTGGCTGTGCTTGTGTCCGTTCTTGTGGTTGGCCCTCGCAAGCAGCATGGCCCTGGCGCAAGACGATCCGGCATCGTCTGATCTGGCGCTTCGTCTGCTGCGTGAAGGGGCTCCCGATCCGGAGAAGATCGTCAATTCGGAGTCGTGCGGCGAGTGCCATGCGTCGGCCTTCGAGGTGTGGCGAAAGACGACCCATCAGACCGGATTTCGCACCCTGCACCGCAAGGCGGCGGCTGAGGAAATCGCCGAACGAATGGGCTTCCGGCTGCTCAAGCGGGACAGTCTGTGCCTGAGTTGTCACTACACCGCGACAGTCCAGCGCGACGAGCTCCGTGCCATCTCTGGCGTGTCGTGCGAGTCGTGCCACGGTGCCGCCCGTGACTGGATCGACGTGCACAACGACTACGGTGGCAAAGGGCTCGATCACACCAACGAGCCGCCCGAGCATCGCCGACAGCGCATCGAGGAAAGCATCGCGGCGGGGATGCGGCGGTCCTCGGACAACTTCTACGCGCTGATGTCGAGCTGCTTCCGGTGCCACATGGTGCCCGATGAGGACCTGGTCAATGTCGGCGGCCACGGGACCGGCAGCGGTGACTTCGAGCTCGTCGCCTGGACCAGTGGCGAGATTCGTCACAATTTTCTCGAGTCGTTTCTCGGCGATGGTGGGGGCGAGAACCCCGAGCGACCGATGACCCACAAACGGGTGGTCTACGTGCTCGGCCGCGCCCTCGCCCTCGAGCACAGCTTGCGCGCGATGGCCGAGGCCACAGAGAAGGGTGTCTTCGCCAAGGCCGCGGCGCGGCGGGTTCGCAAGACCCTGCGTGATGTCCGTGCCTTGGGACAGCGCCTGGATCTTCCCGAGCTGGCGTCCATGGTGGCGACCGTGCGTGCGCTCGACGTGCGGCCGAACCAGCGCCAGGCCATGCTGACGGCCGCGGAAGCGATCGGGGTCTCGGCGCGCACCTTCCTCGACAGCCATGACGGACAGCAGTTGGCGAGCCTCGACGGCGTCATTCTCGGCACGGAAGAGGTGCTGTTGGCGGACGAGGACGAAGACGATCCTGAAGAGCAGCTGGCCGATGGCACCCTCGCGCCAGGCGCTACAACTCCTGGTGTTGCAGACGGGAACCTCCCGCCCGGCGCAGCAGAGGCCGACGCGGACACGACTGCCGAGGGCGGGGCCCTCGCGAGCAGCACGTCGGCCGGCCCGCGAGTCGAAGTGGATCCGGGCGTGCCGGCGACCGGAACGTTCAAGCGCGCCGTGCGCCCGCCGTCGTCTCACGCCACCATCGGCCCCGAGACTTGCACGGGCTGTCATCGTCACCAGACCCAGACCGCCTGGTGGTTCGATGACGCGCACTATCAGTCCGCGGATCCCTTCTTCGAGCAGGATCCGGAGAACGTCAAGATCGCGACGCTCTACGGCCTCAAGCGCTCACAAATGGCCCGTGGCGACCACATCTGCATGGACTGTCATGGCACGGCCGTGACCGCCGAGAAGCGCCAAGAAGTCGCCGACGGCGTGGCCTGTGAGAGCTGCCATGGACCCGCGGCCGACTATCTCGAGTCGCACCAGGAAGGCGACGCGGATCTCGGTGACGACCGGCCCGGCTACCGGCAAGCCCTCGGGCAGGGCATGCGGGCGCTGCGTGACCTCAGCGTCCGTGCCGAGGTCTGTACCGGCTGCCACTACATCACCGAGACGCGCCTGATCTCCGCGGGCCATCCCTCGGGCAAGGACTTCGACTACGCCCAGGGCATGGTCGAGATCAACCACTGGGAGCAGGACTCGACGACCGCGAGCCAGATCACGACGGCCTTTGGCGCGGCACTCGGCAGCCGGGGGCCGGTTCCGGCGGTTCAGCGTGCTCGTCTCGCCAGCCGGCGTGTCATCGGCGGCGATGGCGCAGCGACCACGGCGTCGACCGGGCCACTGACCGAGCCGCTCAGCGCCACAGGGCGGATCGCGCGGCCGCAAACGCCACGCGCGCGGCCCAATGCGCGCTCCCGTGGGCGTTCTCGCGGGAGTGACGCGGGCGGCGCGGGCGCGCAGGTGGGGCAAGCACCGTTCGGGGCCGCCGGCCAGGGTGGTGCTGTCGTCGACGATCTGGCCTTGCCACCCTTTCCGGAAGTCGACGAAGAGACTTCGATCGAGTCGCTCCTCCTCCTGCTCGAGGAGCGGCTGAGACGGCTGTACGAGGCCGTAGACGACGCTGCCAAGACGCCGGGAGGCAACAGATGAGCAATGCGATGAACGAACAAGGCGGCAGCGTCAGTAAGACGACGATCCGGCGCATGGAGATGTACCGGGATCGCTGGTCGTCCTACGGCGATACCACCGGAATCGAGGCGATCTCCGACCGGCTGACCGCGGCCGAGCTGCGCCGGTACGACATCTTCAGCGACTATCCGGACACCTTTCTCGAACGCATCAGCCCGGATGTCTCCGTGGTCGCCTGGCGGGAGAATGCCGCGCTGTTCGAGCAGGGTTCGTATCTGAATGTGGCCTTCGTGGTCGTCCGAGGTGAAGTCGAGATTGATCTCGGCGCGCTCCAGGGCGGCAACGATACCGCCCCGATCTTCGAGCGCGAGCGGACCTCGATGATCGAGCTCTCGAATCCCGACGGCGTCGAGCGCACCCAGCTTCTGCCGACGATGGCCGCCGGCTCGCCTTCGCCCAGCCGCATCCAGAGCCTCAACCGCTCGTCGGACGATCACACCATCGCCTTCTTGGCCACCATGGATACCGACCTCCCCTCGAGCGGCACGACGCGCCTCGGCCCGGGGGAGATCTTCGGGGAGATCGGTGCGATGAGTGGCTGGCCCCAATCGGTCACGGCCCGCACTGCGACACGGTGCCAGCTGATTCAGATTCGTGTGCCGGCCTTGCGCCTGATGAAGCGCCGCTCGGCGGGTCTCAAGAAACATCTCGACGAGCGGTACCGCGAGCGTGCCCTGGCGGGCCAGCTCAAGCGTACGCCGCTCTTCGCCGGCCTCACGCCGGCATCGATCAAAGAGCTCGAACGCTCCGTCGAGCTCGTGTCATGTGGTCCCGACGAGCTGGTGGTCGCGGAAGGAACGGAAGCGGGCGCGATCTTCTTGGTGCGCTCGGGCTTCGTCAAGCTGGCCCAGCGCTTCGGCGAGAGTGACGTCACCGTTTCGTATCTCTCCAAGGGCATGACCATCGGCGAGGTCGAGCTGCTGATCGATGGCGTCGATTCCTGGGAGGTGACCGCGACGTCGGTCGAGTACTCGGAGCTGGTCAAGATACCGGCATCACTGGTGCGGTCACTCCTGCAAAGCGAGCCCGGGCTACAGGAACAGCTCTGGAAGAGCGCCCTGGCGCGGATTCGCGAAGCGGGACACGGCAAACGCGACATCGATCACGCGGAGTTCACGCAGGTGGCCCTCGACCGCGGCTTGGTTCAGGGCAACAGCATGATGGTGATCGATCTCGAAGCCTGCACCCGCTGTGACGACTGCGTGCGTGCCTGTGCTGCCACCCACGGCGGGCGCCCGCGCTTCGTGCGTGAGGGCAGCAAGCTGGACAACCTGCTGGTCGCCAAGTCGTGCTACCACTGCCAGGATCCTGTGTGCCTCGTCGGTTGTCCCACGGGCGCGATCCATCGTGGTGGACTGGCCGAGCTGATCGACATCGACGACGACATCTGTATCGGCTGCGGAACCTGTGCCAGCAACTGCCCCTACGATGCGATCGTCATGCACGAGACCGGCGAGATCTGGCCGGACGACACGGTCCCGGCCGGCCTCCGAGGCGATGATCGCCTCGTGGCCAGCAAATGTGATCTTTGCCATTCCACTGGCCACGAGCCGGCTTGTGTGAGCAATTGCCCACAGGGCTGCTTACATCGGGTCGGTTCGGTGGACGAGATTCAGGCCCTGCGCCGACGGGATCGCTAGCACCATGCCGAAAGCAACGAGTCAACGCAGCAACCCGCCGGCCGGACGCCGGCGTTGGCCGGCTGGACAGATCGTCTTCTTTTCGTTGGTCGCGCTATGTGTCATCGCGCTCGCCGTGCAAATCACGCTCAGCGAGCTGTCTTCTGGCAACGCATGGGGAATTGCCTACGGCATTGCCTGTGCGGTGGTCATGGTGGCTGTTGCGCTCTTTGGCATGCGCCGGCGCTTTCCGGCTCTGGCCTCGCGCCTGCGGGTCGGTAGCGCGCGTGGCTGGCTGCGCCTGCATCTCTATGGCGGCACACTCTTCCTGCTGCTGATGGTGATGCACAGCAGCTTTCGCCTGCCGTCAGGCGCCCTCACCTGGTGGCTCTGGGGTCTGAGCGTGTGGACGGTGATCAGCGGCGCGCTGGGCTTGCTCCTGCAGCGCTGGATTCCGCGGGTCTTGGCCTCGGGTTTGTCGACCGAGGCGCTCTACGAGCGGATCCCATCTCTGATCGATGATCTGCGTGAGCGCGCAGAGGCGCTGAGCGCGAGCTGCGGCGATGCCATCCGCGCGCTCTACGCGCGTGAGGTGGCGCCGGCCTTGGGAGGTCCGGACCGACGCTGGATCTACTTCGTCGACGTCACCGGCGGAATCCGTTCCCGGTTGCGGGCGTTCGACTATCTGCGCGGTTTCTTGCCCGAAGACGAACGCGGGCGCCTCGAGCAACTCGAGACGCTCTACCGGACCAAGCTCGAGCTCGATGCCCATCACACCTTGCAGTGGCCGCTGCGCTGGTGGTTGATGCTCCATATCCCCTTGTCCCTGGTCCTGTTGGTCTTGGTCGGGGTTCACGTCTTCACGGTTCTGTACTACTGATCGAGCAGAAGGATCAGGACGAGCTGCCGACCGCTTTGAGACGACGCACGAGAAGGGAACCGAGAAACTGATGTCGCAACAGCCAATCAAGTCCAAGGCGAAGATGAAAGGGACCTACGGGCAGGCCCGTCTGCCCGTGGCGCGGTCGTATGTGCTGCCGCCCGGACGGCGGCGTGCTCTCTGGATCGGAGCTGCCTTGGCCATGCTCGCCGCTGGCTGGCTGCTGGTCGATTTTTTCTATCGCGACGCGCACTTGATCTCGACGGGTGAGCTTTCTTCGGGCCATGCCTTGCTCGAGAACAACTGCGGGGCCTGTCACGACGCCTTCGACACCGTCCAGAACGAGCGTTGCGAGACCTGCCACGAGAAGTTGGGTGACGAGATCGGCACCTACTCCTTCACGGCCCACTACCTCTACCGGTCGGGCGATTTCGAGAATGTCGAGACGTCCGCCCACGAGGTTCCGTGCGCAACGTGTCATGGAGAGCATGGCGGGCGCGATGCCGACCTCACCACGGTCAGCAATGGGCAGTGTCAGGCATGCCACTTCGACTCATTCGACGACGACCACCCTCAGTTTTCATTCGCCGCCAACGACGAACCCGATCGTTCGGGCATCACCTTCGCGCACATCGAGCACATTGCCGAGCTGATGGATCAGGAGGCGTTGGATGATGTCGAGCAAGCCTGTCTCTACTGCCACAATGCGCAGCCGGATGGGCGCAACTTCGAGCCGATCAGCTTCGATCGCCACTGTGACGCCTGCCACCTGACCATCGGCACTGCGACGCCGCGGCTGCCGATACAAGGCTCCGATTCCGGCAGCCTCGGGGTGCTGTCGCTCGAAGCGATTCGCGAGCAGGGTGGCGTAGGCACCCGGTGGTCATGGTTCGCCAACCCCAACGAGCTGCAAACCGTGGGCTCACGGATTCGCAAGTCTCCACTCCATCACCTCGATCCGTGGGTGTTGCACAACCTTCGACGCCTGCGCACCCGCCTGCTGCCCGACGCCGGGCTCGCCGACTTGCTGACAGCTACTCCCAACGTTCCAGAGCACGAGGTCAAGAACCTTTATCGCGAGGCCCTGGCCACCCTCGAGGAGCAGGCCGTGGGTTTGCGAGGTCGCCCCGAGCCGGCGATTCAGGAGGAGCTGGAGCGCATCACGAGCATGATCGAAAGCTTGGGCCGCCGGATCGAAGATCCGCTCGTCGACCTCGATGAGACGGACTTCCTACTCGCCCTCGACTCCTCGGATGCGCACGTCACCGGCGAGCAGGCCGAAGCGATTCACGCTCTGGTCGATTCGCTCACCGGCCCTTGCCAGCAGTGCCACGAAGTCGAGAATGCGACCATTGTTCGCGTGCAGGACGACCAACAAACCCTTCGCCATGCGGAGTTCGATCACCACGCACACATTCTCCAGGCGCGCTGCCTCGACTGCCACAACGAGATCCCGATCGAGCAGGCGATCGCGGAAGGGGCCGAGATCGACCCGGCCGAGGACCAGGCGAGTATCCAGAATCTTCCGAAGCTCGAAGTGTGCCAGGACTGTCACAGCGACCGACGGGCCGTGAACGATTGTGTGACCTGTCACGTCTTCCACCCGGACAAGGATCGGAGCAATCAGATGCTGCTGTACACCAGCGCGGGAGCGGGCTGAGATGCCGCGCGCACGCTTGTTCAGCCCACTCGGTGCGCTCGCGGGCGTCTCGGTCGAGGTTGACGACGAGGCGACGGTCGGGCGAGACCGTGGCCACGCCGTGGTGATCGACGATGGGCTGATCTCGAAGGATCACGCGCGAATTGCCTTCGACTCGGCAACCGGCGGATTCCTGCTCGAAGATCTCGGAAGCACCAATGGCACCGCGCTCGATGGCGTACCGGTCGTCGGGCGTGAACGTCTCGATCACCTACACGTCATTACCTTCGCCGGACGCCACGAGTTCGTTTTTCAGGATCTCCTGCGCACCCGGGAACGACACGGGTCAGCGCCGGTACCGACGAGCAGCCGCCCCGGCGGGGCCGATGGCACGCCGATCACCGAACCGATCGCGGTGACGCAGGCGCACGAGCCTTTCGCCGTGCCGCAGGCACTGATCGAACGCATGGATACCCCGGAGGGCGGCGAAGCCGGGGCAGCCGACTCGGCTGGAGCGGTCGAACGAACCCAATTCCACGAGCTGCCGCTGGCGGTGCCCAGCGGCATTCGGCCCGCGGCGTCGCTGGCGCCCGAAGCGCCCGAAGCCGCCGCGCACGGTGTGGATAGCTCGGCTGATCTCAGCGCGGCCGATCGCGGCCCGGCCGATCGCGGCCCGGCCGCGCGCAGGCCGCCCATTCCGGGCTCGCCGACGGTCTTCGTTCTGGAGGTCGACTTCGAGACCGGGCCGGAACGATTCCCGCTCGTCTACGGCAGCAATCAAATCGGCCGCACGGCGACTGCCGCGATCCGGCTCGCCAGTGATCACATTTCTCGGCGGCATGCGGTCATGAAGGTCGGAGCGACGATCACCCTGCGCGACCAGGGGAGCAACAACCACACATTCCTCGCCGGCAAGCCGATTGCAGGTGAGGTCGAGATCGAGCCTGGCGACGTGCTGTCTTTCGGACCGCTCGCGGCCCGCGTGCTGCGCGCCGACTCGGCTGGCAATGAGTCAATGCCCGGAGGGTCTTATGAATCACGGTGATGGCAGCGAAGCAGGTTCGGGAGGCGGTCTCGATCCTGCGTCGGGCGTCTTGGACGTCCTGGTTGCCGGCGGAGGTCCAGCCGGGACAGCCGTTGCGTTTCGGGCCCGTGAGCTCGGGATGTCGGTATTGGTCGTCGAGTACGACGACCTGATGAAGCGAATTCGCGACTATTCGAAGGACAAACTGATCCTGCCCAGCTTCGGCGGCGGGGATCGGATGAAGTTCCCGAAAGGCGACGCGCTGATCGAGTCGCTACGCTTCGCCCCGATCGACAAAGACGACATGTGCGCGAGCTGGAAAGACCTCTACCGCCAGCATGCGGTGCCGACCCGCCTCGGCTTCGAGCTGACGGGCCTCGTACGGCGCGCAGCCGACGGCGTCTACGAGGTCAGGGGCTGGGATCACACGGCGCGCGTCGACGTCACCTTGCTCGCGCGCAACGTGGTCATCGCGATCGGTCGTGGTGTTCCACGACGTTTCGATGTCCCGGGCAACACCCAGGGAATCGCCTTTCGCATGGACGATCCGCAGCACTATGTGGGCCGCCCTGCCTGTGTCATCGGTGGTGGAACATCCGCCGCCGAGGCGGTGATCGCGATTTCGGGCGCCAAGGCTGCCGCGTCGGATTCGACCGCAATCTACTGGAGCTACCGCGGCGACAAGATGCCGCGGGTTTCCAAGGCGTTGGCCGAGGTCTTCTTCGCAGCCTACGTGGGCAACGGCAATATTCGTTACTTCCCGCGCAGTGAGCCCGCCGCCGTGGTCACCGGGGAAGATCGAAACGAGTACCTGGCGATCCGCACCGATCGCCGCACGATGGCGGGTCGGCCCACGGAGACGTCGCACCTGGAGTTCCCGAAAGAGAGCTGTATTGCCTGCATTGGCGAGGACATCCCGACGACGCTCCTGAGCTCGGTCGGGATCGAGATGGTGACGGGAGGGGCGCGTAGCCGCAAGCGTCTTCCGGTCAACCGCTACCTGGAGACGTGCCAGCCCAATGTCTTCCTGGCCGGCGATCTCCTGAGCCCCGGCCACTTCGAGGTCGACGACTTCGGTGCCGACCCAGCAACGTTCCGCGAAGTGAAACATCGCGGCAATATCAAAGCGGCGCTGCGCGACGGCGTTCTGATCTCGGAAGTCATTCGGCAGCGGTTGGACGGCAAGACCGAGATCGCGGTCGAGATCGGTGAGGCCGAGGATCTCGAGCCGATGGGATCCTCCACGGACTCGACTTTCATCCCCGTACCCACGGCAGCGCCGGTCGATGAGCGCCTGCCCGAGGAGAGCTTCGCGGCGGGCCGCAAACCGGTGGCGCAGGCTGGCTACCTGCTGCGGCTGCTCCCTGGTGGCGTGGTCGGCGAGGAGTATCCCCTGGCTGCGCAGTCCGTGAGCTCCATTGGCCGTGGTGGTTGCGACATCACCTTTCCCGAGGACACCTTGCTGGCGGAGCATCATGCCTCGCTGGTGTTGTCGGACGATGGCTGCCTGCTTCGTGACGATGGCTCGCCGGGTGGTGTCTTCCTGCGCTTGCCGATTCACCGCAAGATCGCCCTCGAGCCCGGGGACCTGCTGTGTGCGGGGCGACAGTTCCTGCTGCTGGGAAGCGGTGACGACGGTCTCTTCCTGATCCACTACGACCAGGCAGGTAGAGAGGTACGCCGCATCGCGCTGCCGGATCGCTCGATCATCTTGGGACGCAAGTCACCAGACGTCACCCTCGAAGCCGGAGACCGTACGCTGTCGCGGCGCCAGCTCGCGATCTCGGCCGTCGGCGGCATCGCCATGGCCAAGGATCTGAAGAGCGTCAACGGTACCTTCCTGAAGGTTCGCGGCGCTGTCCAGCTTGCACACGGTGATCGCTTCCGGGTCGGCCAGCAACTCTTCGTTTACAGTGCGCGTGAGGACGCTGTGTTCGACGACGAGTCGCCCGCTTCGACCAGCGCCATTCTGCCCGTGGTGGCCGATGGTGAGCCCGGTACCCTGGAAGACATGGCGCCGGTGGGTGCTGCGCCGCTTCAAGGTAGTTCGGCGGTCGGAGATGGCCCATCCGTGACCTTCGCGTCCCTGGGCAAGACCTTCCCGGCGCTCCCTGGGCAGACCATCTGCGACGTTGCGGAGGCGAATGGCATCGCGGTCAATGCTGAGTGCCACGCGGGTATCTGCGGCAGCGATCCGATCCGCGTGCTCGCCGGCCTGGAGAATTTGACGGCAGGCCCCGATGACGAGGAAACCGACACGCTCGCAGACCTCTGTGATCTCGAGGCCGGGGAATGCCGCCTCGCCTGCAAGACGATGATCAAGGGACCGGTGACCGTCGAGATCCTGTAGTCGGCACCGTTCGGATCGTCGGCAGATCTGGTGAGCATCTTGGTTGGGGGCGTCCTCGGTGAGGGCGAGCTGCGCGTTTGCTAGACTGGGAATAGGCGGACGACCTCTCGAAAACTACACGATCGGCATTCCTGCAGGAGGACGCGATGCGCCACGGACGGCCTGCCACTCCCGAATCTCTCCAACGGTCTCGACACGACCTACCCAGACGCTCTCTGCCTTCAGGCAATCTCGCGGGGTGTCGGGCGTTCCCGCGTCGGCTCGTGCAGCTCGCTGCTGTGCTCCTGGGTTGGGGGCTGGCCACGAACGCTTGGGCGGGCGATATCGATTTCCTCGAAGTCAGTGACCTGGCAGGCATCCAGCCCTCTCAGATGGAGCATGGCAAGAGCGGCAGCGTGCTCGCGGTCGACTTCGACGACGACGGCGACATCGATCTCTTCGTGCCCAATTCCGGCGGCGTTGCCAACCAGCTGTATCGCAACCGCGGTGACGGCACGTTCGATGAAATCGGTGTCGCAGCGGGCCTCGCGTCGACCGGCCGCAGCCGGACCGCGATCTGGTTCGACTTTGACGGCGATCACCGCCTCGATCTCTTCACGGCTTCGGACTGCTGGGAAGCGGACGCCGACTGCCCGGACACCACGACCCTCAAGCTCTACCGTCAAGCTTCGGACGCTCAGTTCGTCGATGTCACGGTGGCAGCGGACATTCCGGACGACACGATCACCGACACCATGGCGCACCGGGGTGGCATCGCCGCCGGGGACATCAACAACGACGGCTATCTGGATCTCATCTTCGGGCTCTGGAGCGGCGGGATCACGCTGTTGCTCAACGATGGTGACGGTACGTTCACCGACATCAGTGCCAGTGCCGGGATGCCCAGCTTCGGCTACCACTGGCAGCCGACCTTCCATGATTGGAATGGCGACGGCTGGCTCGACATCCACTACGTCACCGACTTTTCCCCCAACCACCTGTGGATTAACCAGGGCGACAACACCTTCGTCGACGTTGCTGCTACGGCCGGGGTCGACAACGCCTGGAACGATATGGGGCAATCTCTCGGTGACTACGACAATGACGGTGATCTCGACATCTACGTGACGAACATCACCACGTCGACCCGCAACAACATTCTGTTCCGCAACGATTCGACGGCTGGAGGTTTGCAGTTCACGCGGGTGTCTTTCGAGGCTGGCGTGGCGCAGGGCGGCTGGGGATGGGGATGCACGTTCTTCGACGCCGACAACGACGGTGATCTCGACCTGGCGGCGACCAACGGGTGGTTCAGCGGCCTAGCCCACGATGATGCGTCAGTCTTCTACCGCAACGAAGGCGGAGAGCCCGTCACGTTCAGTGACGCTTCTGCGTCGGCGGGCCTCGACGATACCTACTGGGGAAGCTCACTCAATGCGCTCGACTATGATCGCGACGGCGATCTCGATCTCGTTCAGAGCTGTAACGGCAGCGGAATTCAGCCGCACAGGATGCGTCTGATCGAGAACGAGACGACGACGGGCAATCACTACCTGGTCGTACGGCCGCGGATGGCCGGCGCCAACTACCGCGCGATCGGCGCCATCATCCGCATCGAAGTTGGCGGCGTATCGCACATGCGTCTGATCACCGCCGGCATCAGCGCCTTTGGACAAGAGCCCGCCGAGGCTTTCTTCGGACTCGGCACTGCGACCTTGGTCGACCGCGTCGTCATCGAGTGGCCCAACGGCCGGCGAACGGAGCTCGAAGACGTCGCCGCCGATCAGATCCTCGATGTACAGGACGTGCTCTTCGCCGATGGCTTCGAGTCAGGTGACCTGTCCGCCTGGACCCTGCCAGGCGCGGGAGCCGAGCTCGCCACGGACCTGCCGACCACGATTCCCTGACCGGACCCCTCGCGTCACCGGTTGGCGTGCACGGGCCGCTGGCTTCCCGCTCCTGGCGACCGGTTGCCCGAGTCTCGACTTCGGCGCGGCTCAGGGCATCGCGTCGCAGGTGTCGAACGCCTGGGTGTCGACGATCGGCTGGAAGGGCTGGCCGAGCTGGTTGAAGTAGGTCTTGACTTCGCCCGTTGCCGTATCGGTGACCCGTAAATCGACCTGCACATTGGTCAGGCCCCCGGCGAATACCCAGAAGCGGTTGCTGGCGCTGCTACACGCGTCGAGTACCTTGACCACGACTTCGACGTTGTCCGGCCGGAAGAACCACATGGTTCCGGTATCCGCTTCGGTGCTGCCGTCGGGCGCCAGGGGGACGACCATGGCGTCACCGGTGCCGTCGTCGAACCGCCGCCAAGTCGCCTCGACCCGAAAGCGACCGTCGGGCCCCAGGCACATGGCCGTGTCGCTCGGGGTGCATGCCGCGCCTTTTGGTGCGGGCGTTTTCGTGGGCGTGGGTGCCGGCAATCGTGGCGTCACCGTACTCGCTGATGCCGTGCTCGCTGATGCCTTGCTGGGTCGCAGGAAGAACGGGTCATAGGACAGGTCGCAGGTCTCGAACGCGCGAGTATCTTGAATCGGCGCGAAGGGGACACCGGCGTTGCTGCGGTAGGTGTTGACGTCGTTGGTAAAGGTGTCGACCACGGTTAGCTCGACGTCGAGGTTGGTCAGACCCGCGGCGAACGTCCAGAAGTGCGGGACGGACGCGGTACAGGCGTCGAGCACCTTGACGATCGCCTCGACATTCCCGGGTCGGAAGAACCAGAAATAGCCGGTTTCGTCTGTGAGCGCCTGGACACCGGCACGGCCGCTCCGGCCGTCGGGCGTACGCCAAGTCGCCGTGGCCAGGAACCGGCCGTTCGCCAGACAGAGATACTCATCGGACGGCTGGCAGCTCGTGTAGGCGTAGCCGGCCAGGGCGAAGTCGATGTCCGTGACGACGGTCGTCTCGGTAACGGTGACCGGCGTGCCGAGCAGCGGGTTGCATCCGCCCTGGTCGGCCGGCGGGCATGGGATGCCGCTGTACACCTCGTCAATGCCGGAGTACAGAGGGTCAACACCGGACTCTGTCGACAAGAAATACGTGCCGGGGCCCGGGAGGAACTGATAGCGGCCCGACTCCGAGGGGAAGTCCGAGCCGATCAAGTTGCCCATGTCGTCCCAGAGCAGGACCCGGGCCGATTGAAGGGAAACGCCCGTCTCGGCGTGGGTCACGCGACCGACGATGCCACTCGGGAGATCGAGCTGGAAGTCGACATCGGTTACGTCGTCGCCGAAGTCGACCACGATCGGCGTGCCGCTCGTTGGATTGCAATTGCCCGTGCACGGGATGCCATTCCAGAGCTGGGTGCCGAAGCCATACTCCTCGGCGCGAAGGAAGTACGTACCGGCCGCCAAGGTCTCGAATCGGTACGTGCCGTCCGAGTTGGAGAAATCCGTTCCAACTTGATTGCCATCTTGGTCGAAGAGCATGACGCGTGCCGACCGAATGGGTTCGAAGGTGACGCCGTTGATGACACGCCCGGACAGCCGAGCGGAAGGCGGCAAGGAAAAATCAATGCCCGCTCGGATCTGATTGAGCTCGATCACGATCGGGTTGCCTTCCGCCCGCGCATCGCAGTTGATGCAGAGTGTGTCCTCCCATACGACCGGCAAGTAGTTGCTGAAGGTCGTAGCCAAGGCGGCATAGATCCCCGGCGGAAGCCCGCCCACCTGATAGCGACCGTCATCGTCGGTCGTTCCGGATCGCGAGAAGTAGTCGTCGTTGACGAGACGTACACTGCGGTTGGCCAAGGGTAGTCCCGTGTCGGCAGCGGTGACTGTGCCGGACACCATGCCGAGCTCTTTCATGCGGAGGGTGATGCCGTCGATCTCTTGATTGAGACCGACCGTGACGGGGCGTCCGTCGTCCGGCGAACACACTTGAAATGGATTGTAGGAGTCGCCTGGGCAGGTCACGTTCTCGTAGAGGATGGGGGCAAAACGCTCATTGCCCATGCTGACCACGAGATAGCTGCCGGCCGGCAGCGCGGTCAGTGAGTAGCGGCCGCTGGTGTCACTCAGCGCGCTGCGGACGAGCGTATTGCCGGTCAGGTCGTACGCCCGCACCTCGATCTGCGCAGCAGGCGTGCCCGAGGTGGCATCGACGGTCGTTCCCATGATGACGGCGCCCGGGTCGAGCTCGAAGTCGATTCCACGAGTCGTCTCGTTGGCAACGACCGTGACGGGGTCACCGCGTGTCAACTCGCAACCGGGCGTGCACGGATGGTCATGGTAGATCTCGTCGACGACCGTCTGCGAGCTCTGGGTGTACACGACGACATCACCGGGGTGGAGGCGCTCGATTCGATAGCGGCCGAACACGTCGGTCTGGGTACCGCCGCCAAATCCTCCGTCGGTGAAGTGGGCTTCCACACCGATCCCATGCAGCATGGCACCGCTGACCGCTTGGCGGATCTCGCCTTCGATTGCGCCGAGCCGGTCGAGGGCGAAGTCGATCCCGGTGACCGCTTCACCCGCGCCTACGGCGATCGAATCGAAGGTGCTCGGGTCACAACCATACTCGTGGTTGCAGGGGCGATCTTGTCATCCCTGGTCGAGAAACCCCTGGCCGTTGGCAAAGCGGGTAAACAGAACGTAGCTGTCGTCTGCTGGCAGCCCTTCGAACTCGAAGCGGCCATCGGAGTCCGTGTAGACGTTGCGGAACAGCTGGGCGCCTTGGAGTGCAAGGTCGACTCCGGCCAGGGGTGCGCCATTGACGCGATCGGTCACCTGGCCCGAGATCGAACCAGTGTCTTGCGCCGCGGCGAACGTTGCTGCAAGAAGGAATGCGAGTGAGCCGAACCATATTGACTGACGTGCCATGCGCTTCGTACCGCGATCATTGTTTGGGGGAGATGATTGGCGGAGGGTGCCCAGAGCTTCGCCTGCACACCCTTTCTCGATCGATCGGCGCCTGGTACTACTTCTTGGGTGCGAAGGTTCGCCAGATCAAGAAGCCACCACCCAAGAGCAGGATGAAGGCCCAGATGATCTGCGCCGAAGGCAGAATGCGCTGAAGCACGTCGAAGCGCGCGGCGTAGCCCATCAGGCCCAGTCCGACCATCACCAGGCCGGCGAACATCAAGCTGCCGTCACGCCGCCCGCCGGCCACCCAGGTGGTCAGGAAACCGAGCCCGAGAATGGTCGGAAAGCTGGGGAGCCAGTCGAGGAAACGGCCCCAGGTGGTGTAGCCGAGGGTGATCGCGAAGCCGAGAACGCCGAAGCCGATAAAGCTCGTGGCGCCACCTGCGGAGCGTGGGCGCCGGCTGAGGAAGAAGTAGTCGACCGCTGACGCCAGCCCGCCGAGAATCAGGAACATTGGCCACATCCGCTTGAACGGCGGAATGTTCATGCCATAGGAATCGAGCAGCAGCCACACACCGCCAACGAAGGCCATCAGGCCGATCATCAGAGGCAGGCGACTGCGGGGCGCAGGGGTGGCCGGGCGAGACGCCGGTGGGGACGCATTCTCCGTCATGGTTTCCTCCTTGAATGGGCGGATCCTACCGCACGTCTGTCGTGAGTCCTGACGTAGGGGCAGGTGTGCGCAGTTGCAGGTGTGACCAGGTGCTGGCCAGGTGCGGTGCTGGCCAGGTGCCACCCTCTTGTCTACGGCCTCTCTTGTTCCCGGACCCTGGCGCGGTGCAGGCCGTTCGTGTGCTGACTCAGTGGTGGTGCTCGTGGCGTTGCCGCCAGCGTGCTTGGAGCACGTAGGCCGCGACGGCGAGGGAGGCGCCGATGGTGAGAACGGTGGAGAGGGGAGAGGAGGCGGGAAGCTCGAGGGTTCCGAGGCTGGCCATCACGATCATCAGCCCGATGCCCGTCAGGGCGCCCGCGACGATCGCGCCACGACGCTTGCCAATGGCCGTGCGGTCGTGTTCGGGACCTTCGTGCCCGATCAAGACGTGAAACAGCATGCCCCCGACGACAGCTTGGATGAGCGCCAGGGGGCGTGAGTCGAGCGCCGCCCATGACAGGCCAACCGCACCGTAGCCGACCACGGTGCCAATGCCGATGGCGGCGAGCAGGCTGCTGGCTGCCCAGCGACCGAGTCGCGGCAGGGCGAACCACCAGATGCCGAGCACCATCGGGAAGCGGTGGAGTACGACGGCGGCCCCCAGGAGCGAACCGTTGGCTCCGTGCTCGTGGCCATCGCTGTGGGCGCTTTCCGTCGCCGCATGGCCGGCCGCATCGGACGAAGCGGCGAGGGCCGCGCCGTCGAGCATGGCGTGCAGGGCCAGTGCGCCGAGAACCAGCCAGAGCAGCGTTGGCATGGCGCGATGTTCGAGACGGTGGAATGCCATGTGCATTCCGATCGGGACCAGCCCGCCGACCAGTGCCGCGACCCAGGCCATGGGGCCGAGCACGCCGTAGGCATGCGGCAGGATGTGAACCAGGGTCAGCGCGCCGATGGTGGTGGCGACGAAGCTGTCGGTACCCGCGAAGAGCACGCCCGAACGACGGGCGAGCCCGGCGATCACGGGCGCGAGGATTACCTGGATCAAGCTGATGGCGAGCAGCAAAATGGGCGTCATGATGATGGCGCCGATGCTATCCCAAGCTCAGGCGCAATGACCTCGGCATGAGGCCAGGGCTCGTGCGGTTCCCGCGAGCGGCTCAGCGTAGGAAGAAGCCCTCGCGCAGCGGGTCATCGGGGGCCAGAAGTAGCTCGCTGCGTCCGGTCACGAATGCCTGCCCAGTCACCTCGGGGAGGATCGCGTCGTGTTGACCGAAGCGGGTCGTCGACCGCACCCGACCGGTGAAGCGGGTGCCGAGAATCGACTCGATCTCGATCGCCTGGTCGACGTCGATCTCGCCGCGGGCATGGTGGATGGCGAGCCGGCCCGATACCCCTGTTCCGGTCGGGGAGCGATCGACTTCGCCATCGGCGAAGATGCAAACGTTGCGGCTGTGGCTCGTGGGATCGACGGCTGGCCCGACGAAGATCGTGCCGTAGAGGAAGGCCAGCTCGGGTTCGGTGGGATGCGTGATGGGGTGCGCGGCCATCACAGCTTGTTTGATCGCGCGACCCGCAGTGATCAGCGCGCCAGCGTTCTCGGGGTTGAGATCGAGCCCGAGGGAAGGCGCGTCGACATAGGCATAGAACGCGCCGCCGAAGCCGAGATCGTACGAAACGCGTCCATAGCCAGGAACGGTGACCTCGGCGTCGAGCGCCGCGGCATAGGACGGGACATTGTCGAAGGCCACACTGCGAACGCGCCCCGATCCGCGCTCGAGGCTCGCCGATTCGCGCTCTGCACGGGCCGAAACCCGACCGGCCGGCGTGTCGATCTCGAAACGAGCTGGATGGCTCCCGGTTGCCAGCAGGCCGGCTTCGACGCCGACCGTGACCACAGCGATGATGCCGTGGCCGCACATCGTGCTCCAGCCCTCGTTGTGCAAGAAGAGCACGCCGAAGTCACCGTCGGCGGAAGCGGGTGGCGTGACGATGCAGCCGTACATGTCGGCGTGGCCGCGGGGCTCGAGCATCAGCGAGCGGCGCAGGCTGTCGAGGTTCTGCTGGGCCCAGGCGCGTCGCGCGGCCATGGTGCTGCCAGGAATCGTCGGGAGCCCGTTCAGGATCACCCGCAACGGCTCGCCCTCGGTATGGGCGTCGATCGTTTCGATCCGCTGCCAATCCGCCGGTACCCAGTCGCCCGATGCCTGCTCGCGGTCGAAGCGCCACGCGCCTGGCTTCGGCCGGCCGGACGCGCGGTCCGTGCTCATGGGTCGCCGCTCCCGGGGATGACGAATCCCTTGGCCGCCGGCGTCAACGTGATGTCCTGGGGCAGATGCTGGCCATCGATCCAGACGACCCACTGCTCGTCGAGGTCGGCGCGCAGGTCGGCGAACGCTTCGGCCAGCTTTTTGAGCGATGGAACGCTGCGCACGGTCCCCCACTGCATGACCTGTTGCACCGGCTTGGGCTCTGGATCCCATACGTAGAAGGGAACGCGCAAGCGCTCGAGATAGCCTCGACTCAGGGCCGGAGGGTAGTCCTCTTCGCCCGCCGGACTGGCGCTCGGGATGAGCACGATGGCGCGCCGGCGCCGGCTTTCGTACGCCGCCAGGCCCGCGACGCCGAGTGCCGACCCCGGAAGCGGATCGCGGCGCTCCTTCGAGCGTGAGAGGTTGGTCAGCAGCGAGTAGAGATCGGCGACATCGCGGTGGTAGACGGGGGAGATCGGAAAGAGCTCGAAGCTCGTTTCGACGCCCTCGGTCTGGGTTGGTATCGGGGAGACGAAACGCACGCCGAAGCCCTTGGGGAGATTGAGATCCTTCGGCAGCTTCTGGCGGCGGCCCGGGTCGAGGATGTGGGGGAACGGCCGCCCCATGACCACCACGACCTCAGCCGGGCCGCGCTCCACCGCAATCACGCGCACCGGTTCGTCATTCTTGGCGAACCAGCTCTGGGCCTGCTCGACCGTTGGCGGCTGCGCGGATGCCTGGGTGCGGCGGATCGGCAGCGCGGTCATCTCGGTGCTCACCTGGTCGACGTAGAGGCCGCCAAAGGTGAAATCGAGGCGTGCAGACGCGCGCTTCTCGAAGCGCATCTCCACATTCAACAGGTGAAGCTGTTGCTCGTCGACCGGCGGCAGCTCGATGCGCCGTGGATCGGTGACCGTGATCGGTACGCCGTCGACGGAAGCGGTGACGGATTGCGGCTCGGCGCCGACCGTGCTCTCCCAGGAAAGCAGCGCGACCCGCGGCTTGCCCGGTTGGCGCGGCTCGAGCGTGGCGTTGATGACCACGCGCGAGGTCGGCAGGTTGAGCCATTGGTCGATGCGCGCGACTTCTTTCTTCGCGCCATCTCGGGCGACCGCTTCGAGGTGTGCTGGCGTCAGCTCGTCGCCGAAGTCGACATCGAGCACCCAGGGTGGCTCGTGCAGCATGCCGACAGTTTCGCCATCGAGAAGCAGCTCGATCGACGCGACTCCTTCGCCCACGACGATCTCGACCGGTTTGATGCCCAGCACCAGGCCCAGGAACAACGAAGCAAACGCGATCATCGGCTCTACCCTTGGTCATCGGCCCCGGCGTGCGGTCGATTCCGTGCGCTGGAGCCCCGACCACCCGAATGGTGGCACATTCTTGGCGACGAGGCGCGCCGCTCGTCACGCGCGCTCGCGCACTCAGCATCGGGTGCTGCTGGCCCGTGCCTGTCGCGCAGGCGCGCGGCTCAGGAGTCTGGCTCGTCGGCCGGAGGTGTGGTGCGGTGCGCCAGGACTTCTGCCGCCCGCATTTCGAGGAAGCGTTGTGCCGGTTGGCTGGCGCCCAGTGACTGGGCGCGCGCGAGGTCACGGGCTGCCTGCTCACCGTGCCCGAGTCGGTCCAGCAGCTCGGCTCGGGTCGACCACAGCAGCGGATAGTCGACGAGTGTTTGTTCGGCCACCAAGGTCTCGATCGTGCTCAGCGCTTCGCCGGGGCCATGGACTTCGGCAATCGCGATGGCGCGGTTGAGCGCCACCACGGGCGATGGGTGGAGGCGATAGAGCCGGTCATAGCAGTCGAGAATCTGCTCCCAGTCGGTTTCGCCGGCACTCGGTGCGAGGCAGTGGACAGCGGCAATCTCGGCCTCGAGATGGTAGCGCGTCAGGGATGTGCCGCGGCCGGCGCCGCGTAGCCGCCGCACGCCGCGGGTGATCAAGGTGCGGTCCCACTGGCTGCGGTCTTGCTCGTGGATCCGTGCCGGTATGCCGTCTCCTCGTGTTCGGGCGGCCAGTCGCGCGCCTTGAAACAGCAGCAGGGCGGCGAGGGCATGGACACGGGGGAAGTCGGTTGCTGGCGCGTCTGCCAGCAGCTCGACGAGCCGAATGGCACCCGCACAGAGATCCTGACGAACCAACGCTTCGCCTTCGGTCGCGCTATAGCCCTCGTTGAACATCAGGTAGGCGACCTCGAGCGCCGTGTCGAGACGGCCCTGAAGCTCGTCGGGGCCCGGAATCTCGAGACGAACGCCGAGCTTCCGCAGCTTGCGTTTGGCGCGTACCAGCCGCTGGGCGACGGTTGTCGGTGAGCAGATGAAGGCGCGCGCGATCTCGCGTGTGCTGAACGCGCCGACTGTTTTGAGGGTCAGCGCGACCTGGCTGTCGGGCGTCAGGGCAGGGTGGCAGCACGCGAAGATCATGCGGAGCTGGTCGTCGCGCAGCTCATGTTCAAATCCGGCGCGGGCCGGGCCGTCTGCCTCGACGCCCTCGGCCAGGGCAGCGAGGCTCTGGCGGACATCGTCTTCTTTGCCGCGCCAGGTGGTCCTGCGGCGCAGCTGGTCGAGTGCGCGGTTGCGCGCGACCTGAACCAGCCAGGCAGCAGGATTGTCGGGCACGCCGTGAAAGGGCCAGCGGCGGAGGGCGGTGAGCAGGGCTTCCTGCACGACATCCTCCGCGAGGTCGATGTGCTCGAAGCCGAGAATGCGCGTCAGGGTCGCGACCATCTGGCCCGCACGGGTACGGAACAGATGGTCGACCATGGCCTGGACGTCAGGCGCTCGGCCGATGTCGGTATTCGGAGCGTCCGTGTTCGAAGCGACCGTGCTCACGGCGATGGGTGTCCTCGTCCGCTCAAGCTTCGTAGTCGAGGTCCACGGCCAGCACTTCGATGCGATGGCCGTAGGTCATGTGCGGGCAGGTGCGCGCCATTGCCACGGCTTCATCGTAGTCGGCGGCTTCGACCAGGAAGTAGCCGCCGACGACCTCTTTGGCCTCGGTGTACGGGCCGTCGGTGACCCGAATGGAACCAGCTTCCCGTGTCAGGTTCTTGCCGCCGTCTTCCTGCAGCTTGTTGCTAGACACCAGCTTGCCGTCGCGGTCGAGGCTATCGCGCCAGTCCATGTATTCTTGGACGATGCTCTGCATCTCGGAAGGGGAGGCGTCGGCGAAGTCATCCGGCAGCTCGTGCAGGAGCAAGAGAAACTGTCCCATGTCGTAGGTCTCCTCGAGGTATGAGCGCTTTCGCGCAGGTTCGTCTCGTAGACGAACGATTGAGTCGGTTCTCGACACCCATGGGACAATTATCTCCTTCTAGCATCTTCATTCGGGTGGCACCTGTCGAGGGGCGGAGGAATCATGACGATAGACGACCGACGAACGATGGAAGGCTTCGTACTCGAAACCGACCGATTGATCTTGCGCGAGCTGCGCGAGACGGACGCGCCGTTCATCCTGGGGCTGTTGAACGAGCCTTCTTTTCTCGCGTTCATCGGGGACAAGGGTGTCCGGGACCTGGATGGCGCCCGTACCTACATTCGAACCGGCCCGCTCGCGAGCTATGCGGCGCACGGATTTGGCCTCTACCTGACGGTGCGTAGGGAAGACGACGAGCCGATCGGTATCTGCGGCATCCTCAAGCGAGACACCTTGGATCATCCGGATATCGGATTTGCCTTTCGCCCTGCCTTCTGGCGCCAGGGGTACTGTTCTGAAGCGGCTCGGGCCACGTTGGCCTTTGGCAGACGCGATCTCGGCTTGAGGCGCATCGTGGCGGTCACCTCGGTCGACAATGTCGGCTCGCGGAAGGTGCTCGAGAAGATCGGCATGCGCCTCGATGGCTCGATCCGGCTGGGAGACGACGAGGAGCCGGTCCATCTCTTCGCGTGAGCGGCTGACGGTCCGATGTTGACGTGGCAATGCTGAAAACGCTGGCAATCGGCAACTACCGCTCGGTGCTACGGCTGATCGCGCCGCTCGCGGGCCTGAATGTCATCTGCGGAGCCAACGGCAGCGGCAAATCGAATCTCTATCGCGCCCTGCGCTTGCTTGCCGAAACCGCCCAGGGTGGCCTGATACGCGCGCTGGCAGCGGATGGCGGTTTGTCGTCGATCCTGTGGGCCGGGCCAGAAGCTCCGTCTCGGCGCATGCGGACGGGTGAGGTCGCGGTGGAAGGCGGCCCGCGCCGAGAGCGTGTGCGGTTGCGCCTCGGCTTCCTCTCGGAAGATGCCTCCGGCGAGACGTTCGGCTACATGGTCATCCTGGGCCTGCCGAAGCCGTCCTCCTCGCTCTTCGGGCTCGACCCGGAGATCAAGCACGAGGCGATCTGGTCGGGCGAAATCTGTCGGCCCGCCAGCCTGCTGGTCGAGCGGCGTGGCCCGTTGGTCAGGGTTCGGCACGGGCGGGAGTGGGATGTCATTCGGCAGGATCTGAGCACCTTCGAAAGCATGCTGAGCCAGGTCGCGGTGCCGACCATCGCGCCGGAAGCATTTCGGCTGCGAGCCTTGATTCGTGACTGGCGCTTTTACGATCACTTCCGGACCGATGCGGCGGCCCCTGCCCGGGCGCCCCAGCTCGGCACGCGCACGCCGGTGCTGCACCAAGATGGGCGCGATTTCGCGGCCGCATTGCAGACCATTCGTGAGGTCGGTGACGCGGGTGCGCTCGAAGCGGTGGTCGACGATGCCTTTCCCGGCGCATCGCTCGAGATCCTCTCCCGAGAGGGCGGTCGTTTCGAGATCGCCTTCCACCAAGAGGGCTTGCTGCGTCCCTTGGCCGCTTCCGAGCTGTCGGATGGCACATTGCGCTACCTGCTCTGGATCGCCGCCCTGATGACACCGCGCCCGCCGTCTCTGATGGTTCTCAACGAGCCGGAGACCAGCCTGCATCCCGACCTCTTGCCGGCGCTTGGGCGGCTGATCGCGCGCGCCTCGGCGCGCTGCCAGGTGTGGGTGGTTTCCCATTCCGAGCCGCTGATCGCGACGCTGCAGGCGCAGAAGGGCTGCCAGAGGATGGTGCTCGAGAAGCGTCAGGGGCAAACCCATCTGCACGGACAACGAGACCTCGATCAGCCACCCTGGCGGTGGCTCGACTGAGTCAAGAGCCCGTCGAGTCGCCGGGTCGCTACCGGTCGCGGGTGGCGAGGTAGTCGATCAGCGCGGGGAAGCCGCCGCTGCCCCCCGGCAGGGTCTCGGCAAGCTCGTGCGCGCGGTCGCGTACCTGGGCCAATCGCTCCTTGGCGGCTTCGAGGCCGAAGAGGCCGGGGTAGGTCAGCTTCTTGACCGCTGCATCCTTGCCGGCGGTCTTGCCGAGCTGCTCGTCAGTCCCTTCGACGTCGATGACGTCGTCACCGATTTGAAACAGCAGCCCGATGGCGTCACCGAGTCGCGTGAGGTGGGCATCGAGACGCTCGTCCGCATCGGCGTAGATGCCGGCCAGGCGCAGGCAGGCCGTCAGCAAGTCGCCGGTCTTGCGCCGATGGATCGACTCCAGGAGCTCGGCCGCGATTCGCGGATCCTCGGGCCAATCGTTCTCGGCAGCCATGTCGTCGACCTGCCCGCCGATCATGCCGGCCGAGCCGATCGCCCTTCCGACCATCGCGACGGCTTCCTGCCGCCGGCCAGGAGATATGGTCTCTGGCGCGGCCGCGAGAGTGGTGAGGCCGAGCGTCAGCAGGGCGTCGCCGGCCAGGATCGCGGTGGCTTCGTCGAATCGCTTGTGGGCTGTCGGCCGGCCACGACGCAGGTCGTCGTCGTCCATCGCTGGGAGATCGTCGTGCACCAGGCTGTAGGTGTGGATCATCTCGAGCGTCGCGCCGCCGATCAGCAGGGCGTCGCGGGGGGCGCCGAGCGCTTCGCCCGTGAGCAGCACCAACGCGGGTCGGACCCGTTTGCCACCGGCAAAGATACTGTAGCGAGCAGCCTCGTGGAGCCGCGCCGGCCGGTCGGTGGCAGCGGGCAATAGGCGATCGAGGGCGTGGTCGATCTCGGGACGGACGGTGTCGAGGTAGGCGGGAAAGCTACTCATCTCTACTCATGCTCGGCGGTGTCTCTTGGCAGTGTCTCTTGAGGTTCTCTCGTGGCGGCCCTACCCTACTCGACCATGCTCGCCAGAATATGCCAGATGCTCAGCCGTCTTTACCGTCGTTTTGCGCGATTCCGGTATTCTGAAGGGACATGCAAAATCGACCAAGCGTGACGAATCGCGCTCCGACGATCGATCGGCGGAGCTTCATCAAGTACGTAGGAGCCGGGGCGTCCGCCCTCGTTGCCGGCGGTCCCTTGGCGAGTCTCTGGGGTTGTGCTTCCCCGGCGCCTCGAAGTGGTCGGCAAGCCTGGGTGTCCGCCCAGGGTGTTCCGAGCTGGAAGGCGCCGCCCTATCCCGTTCCGCTGCCAGGAGATCCACACGATCCAGCGGAGGATGCCAGCCGGTTCGCGCGCTACCAGGTGTTCGATGACGTGACCGTCCCCGAAGGTTGGCGGGTGCACGAGATCGTGCGCTGGGGCGCGCGGTTGGGCCCGGCCGATGATCCCGATCGGCAGATCGACTTCGGCTACAACAACGACT
The DNA here is from genome assembly GCA_937948815.1 of uncultured bacterium. Taxonomy (GTDB): domain Bacteria; phylum Acidobacteriota; class Thermoanaerobaculia; order Multivoradales; family J023; genus J023. The sequence goes on along the minus strand of CALFAM010000052.1, from coordinate 5,025 downwards.
ACACCGGCCTGCTACCGATTGAAGGCAGCGATGACGAACACTGGCTGTTCGTCAACCACGAGTACCTCGCGCTGCGCCCATGGTTGGCCTCCGAGGTCGAGGATAGCCGCACGGTGCCCGACATTCGTATCGCGGCCGATCGGCGCGTGCCGGTGATCCACAAGTCGGGCATCTTGACCCTCGACGGGGTGACCTTCGAGGGCAACAAGATTCACCTGGACGGGCCGTTGGCCGAAGGCGTCCCGCCGGCGATTTTCGAGACCGTGCGCGATCTCTCGGATCGCAGCCTGGCACTGCAGGGTGTGTCGATCCTGCGCGTTCGCCGCCATCCCGATGGCCGGTTCACCGTGGTCGAAGACGCGCCGGATCACAAGCGCATCGCCACCCAGACGACCCAGAACATCCCGCGCGACGCGGAGGGGAAGCTGCCCTTCGCCTTCACGGGGCCTGCGGCGTCCTTCCTCGGCCCGCCCAAGGGGACGTTCTGCAACTGTTCCGGTGGCACGACCCCGTGGGGAACGTTCCTGACCTGCGAGGAGAACATTCAGTACCAGACCGACGAGGAGATCGCCCCTACCGGCGAGCTGCTCGACGGCCGACGCCGGGTCTTCGCGGGTCAGGCCTTGCGGGTCAACGGCCAGGTCGATGACAGTGTGCCGGCGCCCTGGACCCTCAACGGCACCGGGCACGCGGCCTCCGAGGAGCTCGATGGTCGCGAATACGGATGGGTGTGCGAGGTCGATCCGGCATCCGGGGCGCTGCGCAAGCACACGGCGCTCGGGCGCTTTCGCCACGAGAACGTCACGGTTCGCGCGGAGGCCGGCAAGCGGCTCGCGGCGTACATGGGCGACGATCGTCGCGGCGGGCACGTGTGGAAGTTCGTGAGTGAGGGCACGGTACGGGATCCCACGGATCCGGCCAACACCAAGCTCTTCGAGACCGGCACCCTCTACGTGGCACGTTTCGAGCCGGGCTTCACCGGACGGTGGGTGCCGCTCGAGCCAGAGACACCCCTGCGTGCCCCGGAGCCCGAGCACACGGCCACACACCACGTGCGGGTGCCGTCACGATTCCGAGGTGGCTTCGTGGGCATTGGCGACACGGATCAGGACGCGGCGGCAATCGAGGTCGCGGATTGGCAGGAGATCATCGAGAGCTTCGCCGGCAAGCCTTTCGGCGAATGTACCCTCGGTGATCTCGTCAAGCCAGCATCGAAGGACCAAGTCGCGGAACGGGAGCGCGCCCAGGGCGTGATCTGCATGGATGCCTTTGCCATGGCCAACGCGGCGGGCGGCACACCGTCTGCGCGTCCAGAGGATCTCGAAGTCCACCCAATCGACGGCAGTGTCTTCGTTGCCTTCACCGATGCCGACTGGTCGAGCGACGGTTCCCCGGATACCCGTATCTTCCCGGACTCGGGCAGCAATACGTCGCGTCAGTACGGAGCGGTCTATCGTCTGGTCGAAGAGGGTGACGATCCGGCTGCCGAGGCCTTCACCTGGGGCAAGTTCGCCACCGCGGGCGAAGTCGCGGAAGGGGGAGGCGGTTTTGCCAACGCGGACAACCTCTTCTTCGATCCCGATGCGAACCTGTGGATGGTGACGGACATCACCACGGCCAGTCAGAACTTTCCGACCCGCCGCAACGCCATGGACGGTACCGACCCCGGCGGCAAGCAGTTCCCGGGTGTGTTCGGCAATAACGCCATGTTCATGCTACCGACCCAGGGGCCGGATGCCGGAGTTCCGCATCTCTTCGCGACGGGGCCGATGGAATGTGAGCTCACCGGTCCGACCTTCTCGGAGGATGGCCGGACCTTGATCATCTCGGTGCAGCATCCGGGCGAAGAGCACGGCCCCCGGGCGAGTGCCGAGGCCACCGAGACCCAGGAGCACATCATCGTCGGCCGCAACGGTGAATCGTTCACGCAGACCCGAACCGTTCCCGTGGGCAGCAACTACCCGAGTGGCGAGCCTGGCAAGGCGCCGCGCCCGTGCGTAGTCTGCATCACGCGCGACGAGCGAGACTGAGGCGCTCTCCCGACGAGCCCGCCAGCCATCAGTCATGCCTTCGAGGAGATGGGGAAGCCTATGAGCACAGTCGACCAAGTCTTGGAAGCCCTCAAGTCCAAGGGCAGTGAACAGACTCGAAACATCTATGCGCGACACGGTGCGACTGGTCCGAAGGTCTACGGTGTCAAGGTCGCGGACATGAAGGTCATTGCCAAGTCGATCAAAGGTGAGCAGGACCTCGCGTTGGCGCTTTACGACAGTGGCCACTATGAAGCGATGTACCTGGCCGGCCTGGTGGCGAGTGGCAAGCGTATGACCAAGCGGCAGCTCGACGCCTGGGCCCGCGGCGCGGTCTGGGCATGGAACGCCGAGTACAGCGTCCCCTGGGTCGCTTCGGAGAGTGAGCACGGGCACGCGCTCGCCGTCAAATGGATGGACTCGGAGAAGGAACACGTCGCCTGTGCGGGTTGGAACACCTATGCCGGCCTCGTCGCGATCCGGCCCGACGAAGAGCTCGATCTGGCGGAAGTCGAATCGCTGCTCAGCCGCGTGGAGGAGGAGATCAGTGCTGTCCCGAATCGCGTGAAGTACTGCATGAACGGCTTTGTGATCGCTGTCGGATCGTACGTCGAGCCGCTGAACGGGGAAGCGAAGGCGACGGCCAAGAGGCTGGGACACGTCGAGGTCGATATGGGAGACACGTCGTGCAAGGTGCCCTTGGCCACCGCCTACATCACAAAAGTCGAGAAGGCAGGTCGAGCCTTCAAGAAGCGGAAGACCATTCGCTGCTGATGTGTCGGGATCACCTCTGGTGAGGTGGTCGTGGCGATCGTCGGATGTTTGCAGGGCCTCGGGCGGTTTGTTCGGATTGTTTTTGTTCAGGGTCTTGACAATTTCGAAGGTGACACTTACCATCCGCGCTCCCCCGCTTGGGAGAAACATCATGAGCACACGAATCGAACAACAGTCGTTCCCCGGGCCAATGAGCTCGTCGACACACGATCTTTGGGTGTGTGCGTACGAAAGAGGTTATCTGGTCAGGAACGCAAGACGTCCCAGGAATCTTTACGTGCAATAGATCGATTACATTGTGCGTGAGCAAAAGAGCCTTCCGGGATGTCCCTGGAAGGCTCTTTTTTGTTTCGGGGTCATCGAATCGTTGAGAAAAATTCGAGCAGCCGCTCGACGTAGGAGAAGTTGTATCTCGACAGGTCGAATCAGGATACACACGGACCAGCGGGGCATCCACCTCTTTTGTGATCGGTAGGGTGTCTTCCGGACATGGGTTGTGACCTGTGTGTCAGCACGGAAGGCGTTGCCTTCCCAAGGCCCTCGAGGCCTCGAACCGTGGGGCGTGCCCCACTTGCAAAATGCTCGCTTGACGAGCAGCGGTATTGAACACCGTTTTGCAATCGATACTGAGCGAAGGAGGCGGGCGCCGGATGTGCGGTGAACACTGCATGCGCAGCCTGTGTGCGCAGCCGACAACGCCGCCGCGCACGCTGCTTGCGATGCGTCGCGGGTGGCACACGCGCAAGGTGCTCTGCAACGTTCGAATACACGACATGACGCGCACGTCGCTCCTGCGGGACGCGGGTGGTGGGTGGCGGGTACGAAACATGATGCCCGTCGTGCTCCGGCAACCGCCGGCCGTAGAACGCTAGCGGTCGTTTGCTGGCTGGCGGGACCGATGTGCTAGCTGAATGCCGAATCGAAACGTTCCGCGCCGAGATCGTGGCGCAACGGCGCCCGCCTCCTGATGTCTCGTGCTGGCCAGTCCGTTTGATCGTTTGCGCGCGCCGTGGTGTACACGGCGGCGATTGCTGTCGACTTCCGTTCAAAAGGAGTTGGACCATGTTGATCATTCTCACCGCTCGAATCGGTGCGCACGAACGCGGGCTCGTTTTCCGAAATGGTGCGCTCCAAGAAGTCCTGGCGCCGGGCCGGCATTGGCGATTCGCCCTCTCGGGTGAGCTGCGAATCGATCGTGTCTCGGTACGAGAGCCGATCCTCGCCCATCGGGACATCGATGTGATCGCCAAGTCGGCCTTGCTCGATGCGATGACGGAGGTCGTCGATCTCGCAGATCACCAGCGCGCCCTGGTTTGGATCGACGGTCGCCTCAGTGCGGTTCTCGGCCGCGGCGTTCGGATTCTGTGGACCGTGTTCCACCAGGTGCGTGTCGAAGTATGCGATGCCCGCTCGCTTCAGCTCGAACATGTGGACTTGGCAACGGTGTTGTCGCTGCCGGGCGCCGATGCTCATCTCGAGCGGGTGTGCGTCGACGCCGAGCACACCGGGCTCGTGTACCGTGACGGTCGGCTCGAAGCGTGCCTCGGTGCCGGGACCTATGCCTTCTGGCGTGGTGTCGGCCGGATTCGCGTGCAGCATGTCGATCTGCGTGAGCAGATTCTCGACGTCGCGAGGCAAGAGCTGATGACTGCCGACAAGGTGACCTTGCGCCTGAACGCGGTAGCGGTCTACCGAGTCACCGACGCCGCGAAGGCCGCAACGGTGAGTGGCGACGCGAGCCAGGCCTTCTACCGAGAAACGCAGCTCGCCTTGCGAGCGGTCATCGGTGGTCGTGAGCTCGACGCGCTGCTGGCCGAGCGAGAGATGGCCGTATCCGAGCTTGAGCAGGATTTGTCTCGGCGTGCTGAGCGCCTCGGTCTCGAGGTCGTGCGCCTTGGCATCCGCGACGTGATCCTGCCGGGCGAGATACGGACCCTGCTCAATCGCGTCACCGAGGCGCGTAAGGTGGCCGAGGCGAACTTGATCGTCCGGCGTGAAGAGACTGCGGCCATGCGCTCGCAGGCCAATACCGCGCGGCTCATGAGCCAGAGTCCCGTGTTGATGAAGCTCCGTGAGCTCGAGGTTCTCGAGAAGGTCGCCGAGCGCGCCGATCTGAAGGTCGTGCTCGGCGAGTCCGGTCTCAGCGAACGTTTGACTGCCCTGGTGTGATGAGCATCAGGTCTGTGCAGGGGATGGGGTCATGGCCCCATCCCTTCTGCGT
>CALFAM010000051.1 GCA_937948815.1 uncultured bacterium | reverse complement strand
TTGCAGTACAAACTAAACTGCGCTACTATCTCTGCGAGATGCTTCGGGTGGCCCGTGACGGTCGCCACCATGACTCCAGGAGACCTTGCATGCAAAACGCACAGCTCAACGAGCTCGAGCGGCGAGCCTACCGCTCGGTGGTAGATGATGGGTTGCTCGATAGTTTGTTGGGTATTTTCCTACTTCTTGTCGGACTAAGTCTCAATGAAGGATTGCTCGAGAATCTGGCTTGGGGCTTCTTCGGTGCCTCGCCCTTTGTCTGGAAAGCGCTGCGCAAGCGGTTGATCGAGCCGCGAACCGGACACGTGCGCCTCCACCCCTCGCGGATCTCGCGAATCAAGCGAGGGAAGCGAGCGGCGATGGCAGTCGTAGTCTTCTTGGTTCTCGCGATTCTCGCCGTGATCCTTTTCGAAGGGCGCTGCAACACAAGTCTCTCGAGGGCCCCAGCGCTCCTTTTTGGTGCGCTCGTTGGGAGCCCCATTGCCGTGGCTGGCTACTTACTCGAGATGCGGCGTTGGATCGGCTACGCCGCGGTTTTGGGTATGGCGAGCATCGTGGTGCACACTATGGGGGCTGCTGGACGAACCAGCGCGTTCCCCGCCGGAGGCGTCGCGCTCGTGGTGGGTTTCTGCCTACTGGCCCGATTCCTGTACCGTCACCCTGTCATGCCGAACGAAGCGAGCCTCGATGCCTGAGCCCTCCCAGCTCGGAGCCAATCCGCTGAGCGAGATCGATCGCGTCGTCCACGAGCCGGCACGGCTGATGGTTCTCAGCCAGCTCTACGTGGTCGAATCGGCGGATTTCCTCTTCGTTCAGAAGCAGACCGGGCTTACCCAAGGCAATTTGTCGTCGCACATGCGCAAGCTCGAGGCGGCCGGCTATGTCGAGGTCGAGAAGACGTTCGTCGGTAAGCGGCCACGGACGCTCCTGCGCCTGACCGACACGGGGAGGCAAGCCGTCGAGCAATACGTGGCGAGCATGAAGCCCTTGCTCGATGTCTTTCCGGATCCCTGACAAGTCCATGCCGCCGCGACCGATCCTCGTGGATCGGAGCAGCTGACCCGATCCGAATCGTCTGAATTGCCCGTGCTGGCCCGTGCCGGCAGCGGTGCATCCGCCCTGGAAGCTCGGCTCAGCCAGTCACTTCCAGAGGGCCGCCCCGGCCGCCCCGTGTCCAGGATTTCTGTGTCACCGACCTGGGTCTCGGGACCCAACGAACCCTCGGGCGCACCCAAACGCGCCCTTCGACGAAGGAGAAATACCGTGCTTCAAGCTCACACCTCGCCCGGCTCTCATCCGGTCCTGCGCGTTGCCATCATCGCCACGCTCGTTGCCGTCGGGCTTTCGAGCCCCATGGCCCTCGTGGCGCAGTCCGAGGGCTGGGTCGTCGGCATCTGGCAGGGCACGTTGAACGCCGGTGGCCAGGAGCTCCAGATCGTCTACCACCTGTCTGCGGATGACGATGGTGCACTGACGGGCTCCATGGACGTCCCCGCCCAAGGTGCCCACGGCCTGGCGTTGCGCGACATCGGGGTCGATGGAACGAAAGTGTCCCTCAGCTTCGACGTTCCTGGCGGCGGGAGGTTCGAAGGCTCGCGGTCCGAAAAGGGGGAGGAGATCGATGGCACCTTCTCACAAGGACCCAGCTCGTTCCCGCTGACATTGCGTCGAGCGGAGTCGACGCCAGCGCCGCCCAAGCGCCCGCAGGAGCCGCAAGCGCCGCTGCCCTATGACTCCGAGGATGTCACCTTCGCCCACGAGGCAGCCGACATCAAGCTGGCCGGTACGGTCACGACGCCCCGTGGCTCCGGACCGTTCCCGGGCGTCGTGCTCCTCTCCGGGGGTGGCCCGCACGACCGGGACGGCCTGATGGCGGGCCACAAGACCTTGCTGGTCCTGGCGGACCACCTGACACGCCACGGTCTCGCGGTCTTGCGTTTCGATGATCGCGGCACAGCGTCCTCGGAGGGTGACTTCGCCAGCGCGACGTCGGAAGATCTGGCTGGCGATGCGCTGGCCGCGATCGACTTTCTGGGCAAGCGTGCCTCGGTCGACGGCAGCCGGACCGGGTTCATTGCCCACTCCCAGGGTGGCGTGGCCGCGATTCTCGCCGCCGGCCAGCCGGAGCCTGGCGATGAGTCGGATCGACCTGCTTTCCTCGTCTTGCTCGCCAGCCCGGTGCTGTCGGCGATCGACAGCCTCGAATCCCGAGCGCGGCAGGCCGCCGGCGCCGGCGCAGCCACGCCGGCCGCGGTCCAAGGTCGCTTGCAGGTCAAAATGGTGCGTGCCGCCCTGGCAGCGGATGATCCGGAGATCGCGGTCACCCGCATGCGCGAGGCGGCCAAGGCGGTGGTCGACTCGCTGCCCGAAGCGCTCGAGGCGCGCGCAGACGAGATCGTTCCCGACTCTTTGATCGATCGCATCATCCAGCAGCTCAGCCTGCCGGCCATGCGGAGCAATCTGCGCATCGACCCCCGGGCGATCCTCGAAACGGTGACGATCCCGACCCTCGCGCTCTTCGGCAGCAAAGACGAGACCGTCAGCCTCGATCCCCACGGTCCGGCGATCGTCGCCGCGCTCGATCAGGCCGGCAACGCCGACGCCACCCTCCAGACCCTTGCGGGCCTCAACCATCTCTTTCAGGAAGCCGAAGTCGGCGGCATGCAGCATTCGCCGACGATCGAACAGACCTTCGCCCCTAAGGCCCTCGACACCATCAGTAGCTGGATCACCACACGATTCCTCCATCCGTGACGCTGCGGGTCGCCAAGGCTGGGCTGAGCGGGGCTCTTCCTGGCCTTTGGTGAGTCGGCGCCTTGACCGCAGCGTACGCTTTGGCGTACGCTGCCGAAAGGAGTTCGCACCATGAAGACCATCACCGCCACCGCTGCGCGCCGCAATCTGTATGGCCTGATCGCGGGCGTCAACGATTCCAGTGAGCCTGTGATCATTACCGGAAGCAAAGGCAATGGCGTCTTGCTGTCCGAGGACGACTACCGAGCGATCGAGGAAACCCTCTATCTACTCTCGGCCGGAATGGGTAAAACGATTCGCGACGGGCTCGAAACACCGCTGGAAGAATGTTCTGACGAAGAGCTCGACTGGTGACCTGGCGGATCGTCTACACGTCGCAAGCACGAAAAGACGCGAAGAAGCTCGGTTCCGCTGGGCATCTCAAAGACAAGGCAATCAAGCTGCTCGGGATCCTCGAAGTTGATCCATACCAGAGCCCTCCGCCCTTTGAATACCTACGCGGCGACCTCGAAGGCGCGATTTCGCGGCGAATCAACATCCAACACCGCCTCGTTTATCAGGTCATCGCGGAAGCGAACACCATCAAGGTGCTGTCCATGTGGACCCACTACCATCAGTAGCTCGATCACCGCACGATTCGTTCGGTCGTGACGAGGATCGATCACTCGTTCGTGTCTTCGCCGACCACGAGGTCCCAGAGATCGGCGCCGAGGGCGAGGATCTCGGGGAGGTCGCGGGCCAGGATCAGGCGGTCGGCGAGGAGGTCGAGAGCGGCTTGGGTGTAGCGGCCGAGGTAGGCGTCGCGGCTTCCGTAGCGCTCTTCGAGGGAGCGCCGTGGGTCGCCAGCGTCGCGGCTGGCGGCATCGGCGGCGAAGGCCAGGAAGCTGCCGCGGAAGTCGGCCAGCTCGCCCGGGGCGCCGGTCTCGGGATCGCGCCAGTTCCAGGGAGTGTAGGTGGCGACCGGGACGGTGACTTGCGGGGTTCGGATTCCGCCGAGCTCGTTGCCGTCGCCATCGACTTGCGGCACCAGCATGGGGAAGGCCCTGCCGACGCTCGGTGGCTCGATGTCGACGATGCCTTCGCGCTCGAACCGCGCACCGTAGTCGACCCGGTAGGCCTCGTGGGCGCGTGTGGGTACCCGCACGCCGGGTAACGCCGGGAAGGCGAGATCCGCCGGACTGACCAGGGTGCCATCGGCGAGCTTCGGAATGTGGCTCATGGGCGGTGCCGTGTCATGGCGAACCCAATCCTCGAGGGCGACCAGGAGCGCCCGCAAGACGAAGAAGAAGTTGTTCGGGTTGGCCGGATGCACCGTGCCATTGGGCTGGGGTGGGAAGCGATCGACGAAGTGCTGCGCGCTGGCCAAATGGTAGGCCCGAACGTGACCTCGGAGGGCCACGTCGCCCGTACCGTCGATGGTGGTGTGAATCAGCGCGGCGGCTCGCCCCCAATATTCGTAGCCGGAATTGATGAAGAAGATCTTCGGCAAGGTCGCCGCGTCGACGGCTGGATTGTCGAGCAAGCCGTCGGTGCGCCCGGTCTCGGGGTCGGTCTGAGCCTGGCCCGTGAACGGAAAGATGTCTGTCGGGTAGAGGAAGGCCGAGAACGGATGGGCGTCGCGTGAGGGCTGCGCGAAACGGTGATTGAAGCTGCCGCGGCCGGCGCCCGCGGTGTGCGCAAAGACCCCGTCGAAGGCGCGGCGACCTTCGAGATCGCGGTTGAAGCCTTGGTAGAGGAAGGTACGCAAGAAGCGCCCGGTCTGCGAGATGCCGACGGTGAGGGTGCGCGCCGTCGGAACCGGGCTCGCCCTGTCGTGCTTCAGAAACGAGGCGAAGTCGCGCATGGCGGCCATGCCGAGGCCGACCACTGCCGGCTGCTGCGCGACGTAGACCGCCTCGTAGATCTTCCCGGGTTCGAAGCCGCTTTCGAGGTAGATGAAGCGGGGGTCGTCCACCACGGTGCCGTCGTCATCTTCGCGGGCGAAGCGCCATTGCTTCCGTGGAATCGTTGTACGAGCCCCCAAGCGCGTGTCCCGTACGGTCAAGGCATTGCGGCGATCCCCTGTGTCAGCCACGGGATAGGGGCGGTGGTCGCGGTGCGCGAGCGGCATGACCCGTGCCGGCGCCGAGAAGACGTGGTCGGCACGCAGCAACCCTTCGATCGTCTCGGCCTGGCTCGCCTCGGCCTGGACGGTCTCGCCTGTGGTGAGCACCGTCTCCAGCCGAAGAAGGCCGGGTCGCGGGGGGACGTCGAATTGCCAGCCGAGCCAGACCAGGCTCATCCCCCGTTCGAGCAGGAGGGCGTCGCCGAAGTGCTCGCGCTCGCTGGGGTCGCTCGCGCGGGCCGCGCCGCGGGCGAAATACCGGACGCTCGCCTTGCCCCCACGGTTCGCCACCTCGATCAGGGTGGTACCGCTTCCGCGCTTTGGATCGACCGGCTGCAGCGCAAAGAGATCGGCGGAGAAGCGCACCTTGCCGTCGGCGTCCCGCGGGGCGCGGTCGAGGTCGACGATGCGTGTGTTCCCCGGTGCCTCCGGGTCGAGGGCGAAGCGCACCGTGCCGACCACCTTCTCGTACGGACCGGCCAGCCCGAAAGCATGGCCAGCGGCGACGGCTTCGCGCCGAAGGATGTCCACCCCTTCCACCTCAGCCCACGTGGAGGAAGGAGAGAGAGAAGCCATCAGGCCGACGACGGCCAGCGACCGCATTAGACGAATTGTGCGCGTGCTCATGCTTCGACGCTAGCAGAAGCCGCCGGGAACGCTGCACGGAAAGGTTCGCCCAGGCGGGGCGGACGCAGCCGCGTACAATGCCGCCATGATCGCCCTCGAGGCAGTGTGCAAGTCATTCTCCGGTCAGCCGGTGATCCAGGGTTTGGACCTCAGGGTCGACCGCGGCGAATCCGTGGCCTTGGTAGGTCCGTCGGGTTGCGGGAAGTCGACCGTCCTGCGGCTGATTCTGGGCCTCCTCCGTCCGGAAAGCGGCATCATCCGCTTCGACCGCAGAGCCCTGACCCGTGCCGACCTGCTCTCCGTGCGGCGGCGTACCGGCTACGTGATTCAGGACGGTGGTCTTTTTCCGCACCTCACGGCGCGCGCCAACGCGACGCTGATGGCCCGTGAGCTGCGTTGGCAACCGGAGAAGATCGCCCATCGGCTGGCCGAGCTGGCCGAGCTCACGCGCTTTCCGGTGGATGGCCTCGACCGCTATCCCACCGAGCTTTCCGGTGGTCAGCGCCAGCGGGTCGCGTTGATGCGCGCCCTGATGCTCGACCCTGACGTCTTGTTGCTCGACGAGCCTTTGGGCGCGCTCGATCCACTGATTCGCTTCGACCTCCAGCGTGACCTACGCGCCATCATCCGGCGCCTGGGCAAGACGGTGGTGTTGGTGACCCATGACTTGAGCGAAGCCGCCTACCTCGGGGACCGGCTGGTGCTCCTGCGCGACGGTGCGATCGAGCAGCAAGGGCGTCTGGTCGATCTCCAAGCGGCGCCCGCCAGCCCGTTCGTCTCCCGTTTCGTCGCGGCCCAGCGCACCCATCTCGTGGACGAGCCGAGTCGCGCCCAGGGAGCGGCGCGATGAGATTTCCAGCACAGAACAGTCGACGAAGGGCGGCGCTGCCGGCCGAGGCGCCCTCGCGGCATCGTGAAGTCCGCGGGCCGCAGCGGACCCGATCGCTCTTCCTCACGGTCGTTCTGGCGATCGGCGTCGGCACGGCTTGCCTTCACGCCGAGGTGCCCGTGGCGGTGGGCTCCAAGAGCTTTACGGAAGGCGTGATCGTCGGTGAGCTGACGACCCTCGTGCTGCGGGCGGCCGAGGTACCGACGGAGCACCGGCGAGAGCTGGGGGGGACGCGAATCCTCTTTGGCGCCCTCGAAGCGGGCGAGATCGATGTCTATGGCGAGTACACCGGCACGCTCGCCGAGGAGATCCTTGCCGACGAGAATGTGGATTCGCTGTCGGAGATTCGCGATGCGCTCGGCCGCCGCGGCATCGCCATGACAGCACCCCTCGGCTTCAACAACACCTACGCCATCGGTGTACGCGCCGAGGTCGCCGAGGAGCTCGGGCTGCGAACGATCTCCGATCTGCGTGCCCACCCTTCGTTGCGGCTGGGGCTCACCAATGAGTTCATGGACCGCGGCGATGGTTGGCCCGGATTGCGCCAGCGCTATCGCCTGACCCAGGAAAACGTACGCGGTCTCGACCATGACCTGGCCTACAAGGCCATCGGCTCCGACAAGCTGGATGCCATGGACGTCTACACTACGGACGCCGAGATCGCTGCCTACGATCTGGTCGTGCTCGAAGACGATCTGGCGTACTTTCCACGCTACGAAGCGGTTCTGCTCTACCGCCAGGACCTCGTGACCCGCCACCCGGCTGCCCTGGCCGCGCTCGATCAGCTTCCCGGACGTTTCGACGAAGCGCGCATGCAAGGTCTCAACGGTGCGGTCAAGCTCGAGGGCCGCCGCGAGGAAGAAGTGGCCGCAGATGCTCTCGCCGAGGTACTCGGCCTGACGGTGACCACCGATGCCCCGAGCCTGACGGACCGGCTCGGGCAGCGAACCCTCGAACATTTGTTTCTGGTCGGCGTGTCGCTGTTCGCCGCCATCGTGGTGGCGATTCCCCTCGGGATCTTCGCTGCCGCGCGGCCCCGCTGGGGGCAGGTCGTGCTCGGAGCGGTCGGCATCGTGCAGACCATTCCAGCGCTGGCACTGCTGGTCTTCATGATTCCGCTGCTCGGCATCTACGCGCCTCCCGCCCTCGCCGCCCTCTTCCTCTACAGCCTGTTGCCAATCGTGCGCAATACACACGCGGGGCTGGTGGGCATTCCCGCACCGCTTACCGAGTCAGCCGAGGCCCTTGGGCTGTCGTCCGGCGCCCAACTGCGTCGCGTTGGATTGCCGCTGGCGCTGCCCTCGATCCTGGCGGGAATCAAGACGGCCGCCGTGATCAACGTCGGCTTTGCGACCCTCGGGGCGCTGGTCGGTGCCGGCGGCTATGGGCAGCCCATTCTGACTGGCATCCGGCTCGACGCCACGCCGCTGATCCTCGAGGGTGCGGTGCCCGCGGCGCTGATGGCACTTGCGACCCAGGGCTTGTTCGAGCTCGCCGAGCGCCGCCTGGTTCCCCGCGGTCTGAGAGGGCGCTGAGTATCAGCCCGCGGCCGCGGCAACCGCCTCGGGCGCGCTGCGGTCTTCGACACAGACGAGGTGGTTTTGCGTGCGGACCAGCAGACAACCATCGGCGATCGCCGGCGTGGCGCCCTGGGTGCCCTCACCCACCGAGCTCTCGCTCAGCATGCGGAACTTGGGAGCCTCGGCATCGACCACCGAGACGATGCCGTACTGGTTGACTGCGTAGAGCTTGCCGTCGCCGGCCACCAGGGACGGCCGGTACTGGCCCGGCGACACACGCCCCTGCCAGATGACATCGCCGGTCTCAGGCTCGTACGCGACCAGAAGACGCTGGTCGGTCAGCACGAAGAGGCGGTCGCGGTAGAAGATCGGGGTCGGAATCTTGGGCACGCTGGTGCCCGTCGCCCAGAGTTGCTCGGCCACGGTCTCGGTTCCCGATCCCGCGAGACGGAAGACGCGAAGGGTGCGGTCGTGCACGGCACCCGGCGCGCACAGCAAATCACCCTCGATGATCAGGCTCGGCACGGGCTGGGTGTTCTGCTGTTCGGCAGTCCACAGGCGGGTGCCGGTCTCCGGATCGTGGGCGACGACTTCATTGGTGCTCGAACGCAGCAGCTCCACGGTGCCATCCTCGCGCTCGAGCAGGAACGGGGTGGTGTAGGAGCAGCAGGTGTAGTCCCACTCATCGCGCCAGATCTCTTCTCCGGTCGCCTTGTCGAAGGCCGCGATCCAGCCCTTGTCGGGCACGTCGCCTTCCTCGCGATCCTGCATCAGGAAGACCTTGTCCTTCCCGACCACTGGTGAGGTGGAGACACCGTAGTGCGCGTGTGCGTAGTAATCCGGGTCGACGTCCTGCTTCCAGAGCAAGTTGCCGTCGAAGTCGACAGCCGCCAGAATGCCGTCGAACGACACGAATACGCTCTTTCCGTCCGTGACGGGTGACGGAGCGGCGCGGGTGTTGGTGTGGTGAACCTTGCCCTTGATGCCCTGCAAAACCGAGGTCTGCCAAAGCAGCTCGCCTGATGCGAGATCGATCGCGACCACGACCCGATGCAGCTCGTCCCGCTGCCAGGTGATGTTCCAGTCGTCTTCGGCTTCACCGTAAACCGTGGTCAAGAACACGCGCCCCTTGCTCACCACGGGCGACGAATTGCCGGCGCCCGGAACCCAGGTCCGCCAACGAAAGCTCTCACCTTCATCCGTCCAGGAGACCGGGAGGCCGGTCTCTTGAGAGATGCCCCGGCCCTGCGGACCGCGCCAGCGGCGCCATTCGCCGGGAGCGTCGTCGGCAAGCTCTGGCTCCGGCGCCGCGCAGCCGCTGGCGACAATCAGAATGAGCGCCGCGCCGCGAACAATACGCGCACGAAGCGAGGTGGAACGAGGAAGCAGGTGTCTGGGCTGGCTCGCATGCACGATTCTGGGCACTCGCAGTTTGGGGTCAACGGATGGTGCACGGAGCCTGGTACACCTCAGTCGTCGCGCGGCGCGGCCGCGGTGAGGTTCAGGATGGGCGACTCGGTCGCGGCTCGGTGCGAAATCGTTGCTGCGCGGAGGCTATCCACCCGCTGCGAGGCCGTCAAGTGACGCTTCTGTGAGAACGACCGGGCACGATTGCCGTGCTCGAGCCGGTGGCGCCCCGGGTGAAACGTTTTGGTCCGGGGCACCACCAGGTAACGACGCCACAATACGTGGTGTCCGAGCGCTGATGGCGCGAGCTGGATTGACAAACTCTCAGCCGGCCGGGTTGCGATGCAGAGTCGCCCCGGCCGGCTCGTCGCTTTGCCTGCCGTCCGCTGTCGCCTGCCGCAAGCGCCACCAGCCGAGCAGCTGGAAGGCCGCAAAGTCGGCAACCGCCAGGGCAATGGCGCCGACCACCCAGCGCCCGGCACCGGTCAGCAGCCCGGGTTGGAGGATCGCCAGCGCGCTGCCCACGACCCACAGCACGTCGAGCATGCCGACGGTCACGACCGCGTTTTGCACCCACGGGCGGTTCATGTCCTTGCGGGTCGCCAGCAGTGCGAGGAAGCCCGCGAACGCCAGCAGCTCGGCACCGAGGCCAGCCAAGGCGGTTGGTGCCAGGCCGATGAGCTCACCGAGCGGCTCGCGGGCCAGCAGGCAGGTCATCGCGCAGGTGGCAGAGAAGGCGGCGTTGCCGCCCACAGCCAGGCGCTGCATGCGGATGGCTTGTCGGATGGAGGATTCGTTCTTCATGCTTGCGTCTCCTGAGGATCGAGAAAAGGACAAAGGTGGAAGAGTCGTCAGTGGGCGGGGGGAGCCTGCAGATGGCCGAACGATTCGGTGAAAGTGCGAAAGTCGAGGTAGTCGGTCTGCTTGAGGATGCGCCCGCCCGCTGTCTCGAAGATCAACACCGCGGGCAGCTCGTACACCACGGGCGGTAGGTCACTGCGGCCGATCGCCTCGGTATCGAGGGTGCCGGTGTAGACGACTTCGACAATGGCAACGTCGCCGCGAGTGGCGCGCACCTTCTCTTCGACGTTCATGGAGGCGTGAAGCCCCACCAGCCGATGCACCATCTCGGTCAGGCCATCCTTGCCCTGGATCTCGTGGCGCTGGCTGACATCGACGAATGTTGCGTTCTTGTCGTAAACGGCAATCATGGCTTCCGGCTCGGCGCTCCGGTAGGCAGCGAGGTAGGCATCAACGGCGCGGTCCGCGCTCGACGCGCGGGCACCGTCCGCTCGGGGTGCCAAGGCGAGGCCGAGGGCGGCCACCGCAATGGCGAGGACACGAAGGCCGGTACCGAGCCGGGAACCGAACGTTGGATTGGCGAGGACTGTGTTCATCGAGCAGTCTCCTGAGCTCATTGGGGCGGCGACTCCGCGGCAACGCACCGCGTGATTCGATCGCCTGCCAAGCGGAAGAGCGACGGTCGTGCCAACCTGGGCGAATGGTGCTTCGATGCCGGTTTCGCGGTGTTTGGCGTGCCATTCGGCACACAGCGACGCACCGAGACGTTGCGTCGCTGCAACGCGTGGTTGCGAGGGCGCAACACGCATCCTGCCGACTGGGATGCCGTACCGGAGTCGGTGACGCCTTTCGAGCGGACGAGCCCTCTCGGGATCATCGGGAAGGGCGAGAGGCCGTAGACTGTCCCGTGAACCGAGCTCATCACCGCGGTCCTGGCCCGCGTCTTGCTCCATTCCTGCGCCATGCAAGCTGATCAACGAAGCCTGTTCCGCACCGAATCCGCGCCGTCTCCCTGGTGGCGTCGACCGCGTTGGCGTCTGGCGCTCGGCGGCTTTCTCTTGGGCATTTCGTACACCGGAATTGCTCTGCTGGTCGGCGCGCAGCTCACGGTCGCTGGCCGGGACTTGACGATCGTGGCCGGTGGCGTGATCGAGCTCTCGTTCGCTGCCCTCGGCTACGTCCTGGGACTGGTCATCGAGGCGCGACGTGGCGAGCGCGAGGCCGCGCATGCCCTGCGCCAACAGCTCGAGGTCTTGGCGGATACCCAGCGCCGCCTGGCGCAGGCGGAGAAGCTGGCCTCCCTGGGACAGCTAGCCGGTGCAATCGCCCACGAGGTGCGGAACCCGCTGGCCATCTTGCGTTCGCTGGTGCAAAACCTCGACGAGGCGCTCGCCTCAGCCGACCACCCGGCCCCGCCCAGCGCGTTGCATTCCGGGGCCATGCCCTCAGATCCTCGGGCGCAGTGCGACATGCTGCTCGAAGAAATCGATCGTCTCGCCCACGTCACCAGCAGCCTGGTCGACTTCGCGCGCCCACCCAAGCTGATGCTCGTGACTGTGCCGGCGGCAGAGCTGATCGAGCGGGTGGCCTTGCTCGCTGGGCAGATGATGCGCACGAGCGCCGTGCGGTTGGTGATCGAACGGGTCGACCCGGAGGCACTTGACGCTCGGGCCGCCGGGGACGAGCCGTTGCTCCACGTCGACGCGGATCTGATCTGCCAGGCGCTTCTCGAGCTGATCGAGAACGCCACCGTGCTCGCGCCGTCGGGCAGCCGGGTCGCGCTGACCTGGCATGGTGATGGCGCTGGCGGCGTCGTGTTCCGCGTGCGCGACGCGGGTCCTGGGGTGCCTCCGGAGCATCGGACACAGGTGTTCGATCCGTTCTTCACCGCACGCCCCGGCGGCACCGGCCTCGGTCTGGCCGTGGTCAAGCACGTGGTCGAGGCGCATGGTGGCACCATCTTCGTCGCGGAGGCGGACGACGCTTCGGCCGGTGCGTGTTTCGAGATCCACCTGCCCGCCTCGGGCGCTGCCCGGAGCGTCGCATGAAGGCGCGTGTCTTGATCGTCGACGACGAGCCGCGCATGGCCGATGCCGTGGCGATCGCTCTCGGCCGAAGCGGCTATGCGTGTCGGGTCGCAACCGGTGGCGAGGATGCACTCGCCATCTACGATCAACACGGCGCAGATGTGGTGATCACCGATCGCCGCATGCCGGAAATGGACGGTGAGGCGCTGATGCGCGCGCTGCTCGCGCGTACGGCCGATCTGCCGGTGATCCTGGTCACCGCTTTTGGCGACGTGCGCTCCGCCGTCCAGGCGATGCGCGACGGCGCCTTCGACTACCTGACCAAGCCGTTCGATCTCGATGAGCTGCGCACCCTGGTGGCGCGGGCCGTCGAGCTCGGCAGGCTTCAGCGGGAGAACCAGATTCTCCGTGCCGAGCTCGGGGCGGGATTGGCCACCCGGATCGTGGCGAAGAGCCCGGCCATGCAGACGGTTCTCGCGCGCGTCGACCGGGCCGCGGCAAGCGATGCTGCCGTGCTGATTCAAGGTGAGAGCGGAACCGGCAAGGAAGTGGTCGCCAAGCGGCTGCACTTTGGCAGCTTGCGCGTCGGGCGACCGTTCGTGGCGATCAACTGCAAGGCGTTCGCACCGGGCGTGCTGGAGAGCGAGCTCTTCGGGCACGAGAAGGGGGCCTTTACCGGCGCCGACGCGGCCCGCGCCGGCTGCTTCGAGCGTGCGGATGGTGGCACCCTCTTTCTGGACGAGATCGCCGAGGTCGAACCCGACTTTCAAGCCAAGCTTCTGCGGGCGCTGCAGGAAGGGGAGGTGCTGCGGGTCGGTGGCGAGGCGCCCAAGGTGGTGGATGTACGCATCGTTGCAGCGACCAACCGCGACCTTGGGCGCGAGATTGCCGCCGGCCGCTTCCGCGACGATCTCTTCTACCGGCTGAACGTGATTCCGGTGAGCCTGCCGCCGCTGCGTGACCGCCCGGAGGATGTGCTGCCACTGGCGGAGCTCTTTCTCGCGCGTATCGCCGAACGCGGCGGACGCCGCCTGGTGCTGGCGGACGAGGCGAGCGCGGCGCTTTGTGCGCATCCCTGGCCCGGCAATGTGCGCGAGCTCGAGAATGCGATCGAGCGGGCGTCTGTGCTGGCTCGGGGTGAGCGGATCGATCCCGAAGACCTGCTGCTCGACGAGGCCGGGGTGGCCACCAGCACGGACCTCCCCAACCTGTCCGGCTCGCTGCAGGCCTGTCTCGATCAGGCCACGCGGTCGCGCATCGGTACCGCGCTCGCCCGCCACGGTGGCCGCCGCGCCGCCGCCGCGCAGGAGCTGGGCATCGACCGCACGACCCTCTTCCGACTGATCAAGCGCCTCGATGTGGTGTAGCCCATGCCGAGGGCGGTCCGTCGGCGGTCACTGCCCATGCGCTGCCCGTGTCACAATCCCGAGGCCGAACCGCACGCGAGGCCGATCAGCCGAGCCTCGAAGCGGCGTGTGTGAGGGATCCAGGGGTTCTTGAACGGAGAGGTATCAGGATGGCTAAGTCACCGGAAGAGATGGCGGCAGCGATGATCGCGAATCTGCCCGAGAAGACCGGCAAGTCGCTCGACGAGTGGCTGACGATCACGCGTGAGAGCGGCCTGGCGAAGCATGGGCAGATCGTGAAGATGCTCAAGACAGACCATGGAATGACCCACGGCTTCGCGAACATGGTGGCCCATCAGACCCTCCAATCCGCCGCGTCGACCGCGCCACCGGACACCGACCTGATCGGCGACCAGTACAGCGGCCCCAAGGCCGGCCTGCGACCGATCTACGACGCGCTCATGCGTGCAGTCGAGGGATTCGGCAGCGAAGTCGAGATCTCACCCAAGAAGGCCTACGTCAGCCTGCGCCGCGCCAAGCAGTTCGGGCTCGTTCAGCCGTCGACCAAGACCC
>CALFAM010000050.1 GCA_937948815.1 uncultured bacterium | reverse complement strand
GCGCCGCCACTATGATCCGGCGGCGCCGCAATACCGACCGGCATCGAGCGCTCCCGATGCTCGCGCAGGCAGCATGAGAGGATTCGGCCATGCGCACATGGCCTACCCTTCTTGCCCTCCTGATCTACACGACACCGCTCACCGCTTCTCAGGCTGCTGGTCCTTCACCGCCAGACGCCGCCATCGAGGCCGCGCGTGCATACCGCAAAGCTCACGCGGCGGAAATCCTGGCCGAATACGCGCGGTTCCTCGAGATCCCGAATGTCGCGCGGGATTTGCCCAATATCGAGCGCAATGCCAAGGTCTTGGTCGAGGGTCTCCGTGAACGGGGCATCGCGGCTGAGCTCTGGCGCATGGAAGGCGTACCGCCGATCGTCTACGGTCGAAAGGACGTCCCAGGTGCCACGCGAACCCTGGGGATCTATCTTCACTATGACGGCCAGCCGGTCGACGAGGACGCCTGGCACAGCGATCCGTGGACGCCAACCTTGCGCACCGGAGCGCTCGAAGCCGGTGGCACGGTGCGGCCGCTTCCGACGGCAGGCGAGCCTATTGATCCAGAATGGCGGCTCTACGCGCGTGCTGCTGGCGACGACAAAATTCCCTGGGCTGCGCTCACCACGGCCCTCGACGCGCTCGAGGAAGCCGCTATCGCCGTGACCTCGAATCTGGTGTTCTTCTTCGAGGGCGAGGAAGAGGCCGGCTCCCCTCACCTGGAGTCGTACATGCGTGCCCATCGAGACGCGCTGGATGTCGACGTCTGGCTGATCTGCGACGGCCCCATCCACCAGAGCCGCCAGCCCCAGCTCGTATTCGGTGTCCGCGGCGTTGCCGGCCTGGAGATCACCACCTACGGCGCCACGCGCTATCTGCACAGTGGGCACTACGGCAATTGGGCCCCCAATCCGGGTCTCCTCCTGGCCCAGCTCCTGGCTTCGATGAAGGACGCCGACGGCGACGTGGTGATCGACGGCTTCTACGACTCCACCACTCCCATGAACGACACCGAGCGGCAGGCGGTTGCTGCAATCCCAGATATCGACGGAGCCTTGCGTGAAGAGCTTGGCCTGGTGCGCTCCGACGGTCGCAATGCCCCATTGGCCGAGCGCTTGCGCCGGCCGTCCTTGAACATCCGCGGCATGGTCTCGGGAGCCGTCGGCGAGGCTGCGCGCAACGTCATTCCCAACGAGGCGACCGCCTCTCTCGACGTTCGCATGGTGCGCGGCAACGATCCTGAGGCCATGCTCGACACGGTCGAGGCCCATATTGTGCGGCAAGGATTCCACATCGTCCGTGAGGCACCCGATCGCGCCACTCGCCTCGCGCACCCGAGAATCGCCCGCGTTCGGCGCGAGCCTGGCTATCCCGCGGCGGGCGCCGATCTCAACGATCCGCAGGTCCAGCCGGTGATCGGTGCCGCACGTCGCGCAGCAGGTGACGACCTGATCCTGCTTCCCACCCTCGGCGGCTCCCTGCCGCTCTACCTTTTCGGCGAGGTGCTGGACGCCCCGGTGGTGATCGTGCCGATCGCCAACCACGACAACAATCAGCACGCTCCGGACGAGAACATCCGAATCGGCAATCTCTGGTACGGCATCGAGCTGATGGCTTCGCTGCTCACCATGGGAATGGACGAAAGCGGGCCCTGAGCAACCCGAGATTCGTCTCTTGGGGAGACCTCTCCTCCGCACGGCCAAGGATGTTCGAGGCTCGTGTCGAGACCAGATGTGAAACACCTTCGAGTTGCGGTCGTTACTACTCCGACGGCTACCCGACAAGCGGAACAAGATGTGTCTGCTGCCATTCTCGAAGGGGAACGACGATGAACCGAGCCATCCTGGTACACACGACCCTCGCCCTCGCCATCTCTCTACTGTTCGCCGAGCGTGGCTGGGCAGGCTCAGGCGCAGACACAGAAACGACCGCATCGAGCGCAGCCCTCGACCGCCTGTTCAGCGCGACCTATGCCGCGGACGAGCCCGGTGTCGCCGTACTCGTCCGCAAAGGCGAGCACACGCTGTTGCGCAAGGGCTACGGCATGGCCGATCTCGAGCTCGGTGCAGCCATCGCGCCGGACATGGTCTTTCGCCTGGGATCGATCACCAAGCAGTTCACGGCGGTGGCCATCATGCTTCTCGAGCAGGACGGCAAGCTGAAGGTGACGGATCCGGTGGTCCACCATCTCCCGGACTATCCCCGCGACGACATCACCATCGAGCACCTGCTCACCCACACCGCGGGCATTCCCAACTACACCAACCATCCGAGCTTCCGAAGCACGGTCCGCAACGATCTCAGCGTCGATGAGATGGTGGCAACCTGGTCGACCCTCGATCTCGAGTTCCCGCCCGGCACCGACTGGCAGTACAGCAACTCCGGCTATTTCCTTCTCGGTGCGGTGATCGAAGCGGCGGCCGGGCAGGACTACGAATCGTTCGTCGAATCGCGGATCTTCGGCCCGCTCGGCATGACGCGCAGCGACTACGGAAGCCATGATCGCGTCATCCCCGGCCGGGTCCGGGGCTATCACCGCGACGAGAGTGGCTACATCAACGCGCCCTACCTGAGCATGACGCAGCCCTATGCTGCAGGCTCGCTGCTCTCGAATGTCGACGATCTCGCGAAGTGGGACACTGCGCTCACGACCGAAGCGCTGCTGCCACGGGCGACGCGTGAACGGATGTGGACCGATTTTCGCCAGGCGGACGGCGAGGAGGTGGGCTACGGCTACGGCTGGTCGATCAATGCGGTCGACGGCCAACGCGTCATCTCCCACGGCGGCGGCATCTTCGGCTTCTCGACGATGGCCATCCACGTTCCGGAAGAAGAGATCTTCGTCACCGTGCTCTCGAACAACCCCGGACATCCTCAGGGACCGGGGCTGATGGCGCGAAGGGCCGTGGATCTTCTGCTCGGGCGCAGCACGGCAGTCAACATGGCGGTCGACGCCGCGACGCTGAACGACTACACAGGCGTCTACCGGATCGACGACGAGACGACACGCGCGGTCACGGTCCAGGACGGCACGCTGGTGACCCAGCGATCCGGGGGCGGACGCGGCACACCGGTCGCGATGGGCGAAGACCAGTTCGTCTACGAGGACAGCTTGACCCGACTCCAGTTCATTCGAGACGAAACCGGAGCGGTCACGGCGATGGACGTGACCCCATGGGGTGGTGAGCCCGAGCGCGCCGCGCGCACGGATGAGCCCTTGCCCGAGCCGACGAAGGTCGCCACCGTCGATCCGGCGGTCTACGATGCCCATGAAGGCGACTACGAGATCGCGCCCGGATTCATCCTGACGATCACGCGCGACGGCGATCGCCTGATGGCTCAGGCAACGGGACAAGGGTCGCTGGAGATCCTTCCCGAGAGCGAGACGGTCTTCTTCAACGATGACATCGGCGGCCGAATCACGTTTCAGCGCGACAGTGACGGTGTGACCACCGGCCTGGTGCTCGAGCAGCGTGGCCAGCGAATCGAAGCCGCTCGTCTACCCTGACCGCAGGTCCGCGGCGACGCGATCCTGCGCATCCTGGACGCGATGACAGTCTGTGCTCAGCGCGTGCCGCCAGACGCGTCGCCGCTCGCACGTCGCGACAAGTTCTCGCGGTCGCTGCGCAACCGAGCCGCGGCTTCGGTGTCCCCGTCGCTGTCGGCATAGGTCGCCGCAGCCTCGAGATCGGTAGCCAGTCCCTGCCGATCGCCCGGGGCGGCGCGATCGCGCCGCGCCGCGATGTTGATCTCGATCAGCTCGCGCGCCTCCTCGACATGGCCCAGCTCGTGGTGAATGCGGGCCAGGGTGCTGCGCAGCTCGAGCACTTCATCGCTGTCCTGATCGCCGACGCCTTCCATGGTGGCGAAGGCACGCTCGAGGTGGGGCAAGGCCGCGGCGGTGCGCCCCGCCTGGTCGAGAAGCTGCCCCAGCTCGTAGCCAATCGCAATCGCCTGAGGGTGATCGAGGCCGATCGAATCTTCGACATTGGCCAACGCCCGGCGGTAGTAGCTCAGCGCCTGATCGAAGTCGCCGATCGTGTGATAGTTCGCGGCCAGCTGGGTGAGCACGTCTCCGAGGTGTGGATGCTCGAGGCCGAGTGAGGCAATGGTCACACGCTCCGCACGCAAGAGCAGCTCGATCGACTCCTCGTGCCGCTCTTCGAGCCGATAGATGATCGCCAGCCGCAGCCAGCCGCGCGCCAGGATCGGATGGCTCGGCCCGAGCTCGGCCTCGACAACGTCCAGCTTGGCGAGCAGGATCTCAATCGCCTCCTGCGTTTGCTGGTTGGTATCGAGCACGTTGGCGAGCGCATAGGTCGCACGCACGGCATCCAGATCGACTGGCCCACGCTCACGCTCGAGAACACGAATGGCGGCCCGCAGCTGCTCGCTGGCAAGGTCCAGCTCGCGATACGGGATCATCAACCGTCCGAGCTCGGCGCGGGTCAGGGCTGTGGCGACGCTCTCAGGTCCGAAGAGCTCCTCTTGGATGGCCAGGGCTTCTTCCAGATGCTTGCGCGCCTCACCCGGCCGACCGCTGCGCTCCACCCGACCGAGCCAATAGAGGGTTTGGGCCAACGTCGGATGGGGCGCCTGATACGCCGCCCGATGAACCTGGAGCGCGTCTTCGAGCAGCTCCCGCGCGACCTCGCGAAAACCGAGCTTCTCGTAGAGCTGGCCCATCTGGCCGGCAATCCGCGCACGCAGCTCGTGGTCGTCCGCAAGCTCGTTCGCCAGCCGTGCCCGTCCCAGGTCGAGCAGCGCCCGCGGATCGATTTCCGCTCCGCCGGAAGCATAGGGATCGAAGGCGTCATACAGACGCGCCAGGAAGTCCGCCACGTCTTCTGCGCGCTGCGCTTCCTGGCTCGATCGATCGCGTTCATTCGCCAGGCGAACCGTGTAGAAGCCCACCAAACCGGCGATCAGCAACAACACACCGACGCCCGCGGCTACCGCCAGGGCATGGCGACTGATGAACTTCCGAACGCGGTAACCAGCCGTGACGCGCCGCGCCGACACTGGCCGGCCATCCAAGTGGCGCACGATGTCGTCAACCAGACGACCGACCGAGCTGTAGCGTGCACCCGGTTCCTTGCGCAGGGCGCGCATGATGATCGCGTCGAGGTCGCCACGCAGCAGCCTGGCCAGACGCGAGGGCACGTTGCGCCGATCCGCCGCGATCACCTCCCCCGACTTCGCTGCGTCGGACGCCGGCTGCAGCACAACGCGCGACGGCCGGACCGGCATGCGCCCACAAACCGCTTCGATCACGGCCGCCGGCGTCGGCTCGGCCACGGCATGGGCCAACCGACCGGTCAACAAGACGTAGAGCAAGACACCGAGTTGGTAGACGTCCGACGCCGTGGTCACCAGCTTGCCCAGCACCTGCTCGGGACTCGCGAACTCCGGCGTCATCGGATTGACGTCGACCACCGTCTCGAAATCCGCATCGGGCGCCAGGAGCTTGGCAATGCCAAAGTCGAGCAGCTTGACCGAGCCGTCGGCGCTGACCAGCACGTTCGAGGGCTTGAGGTCGCGATGTACGACCAGGTTGCGGTGCGCCGCCTCGACCGCCTGGGCAACATCGAGAAAGAGGCGCAGCCGCGCCCGCAGATCGAGCCGATTTTGGTCGCACCAGATGTCGATCGGCAGACCGTCGACGTACTCCATGGCGAAGAACGGACGACCGTCCGCGGTGACCCCCCCGTCGAGAAGACGGGCGATGTGGGGATGGTCGAGGGCGGCGAGAATTTGTCGTTCCTGGGTGAAACGGCGAATCATCTCCTCACGATCGCGCCCGCTGCCAACGATCTTCAGCGCAACGGTCTGCTCGAATGCGCCATCCGCGCGCTCCGCGAGGTAGACGGTCGCCATGCCCCCGCGCCCGACCTGGCGCACGATACGAAAAGGCCCGACCCGTGTGCCCGCCACCAGCTCGTCCGCTTCCGGTGACACCGCCCGAGAAGCGGCGACCTGTCCGAAAGCCCGTCCAGGTGCCAGAAGCGTGTCGTCGTGGCCCGCGGCGGCGGCGAGCAAACGATCGACCGCCGCCCGCAAGGCAACGTCGTCGCCGCAAGCCTCGGCGAGGAAAGACGCACGATCCGCGTCCGAGAGGTCGAGCGCCTGGTCGAAAATCGCGTCGATCCGCCGCCGTGGGTCCATGGCTAACGCATTTCTTCTTTCAGCCAGGCGCGCGCCCGGGACCAGGTGCGCTGCACTGTGCGCACGGAGGTCGACAGCGCTTCGGCAGTCTCGGTCTCGGTCAAGCCGGCGAAGAACCGGCACTCCACGACCCGCACCAGCTTCTCGTCGAGGGAGGCGAGACGCTCGAGGGCTTCGTGGACGTCGATCACATAGGCCGCCTGCTCGGACTCGGCCACGAAGTCGGGTTCGAGGGTGGTGTGGATCTGGTCACCGCCTCGCTTCACGGCAAGCCGCCGCCGCGCATGATCGACCACGATCTGGCGCATGGCACAGGACGAGACGTTGAAAAAGTGCGCGCGTGATTGGTAGGAGGCACGGGTGTGGTCGACCAGTTTGAGATAGGCCTCGTGAACCAAGCCGGTGGTATCGAGACTCTGCTGCGGCCCACCTCGGCGCAATTGTCGGCGAGCGATCCGGCGGAGGTCTGCATAGACCCGCTCCATGAGCCGGTCCATCGCATTCTCCTCGCCCCGCTCGTGCGCCAGAAGGAGCTGCGTAACATCGCCCGCCGGAGCACTCATGCCGAGTCCTGAGACGGTGTCGGCGGCGTGTTCTCGCCGAGTTGCCAGAGCAGGAAGGCGAAGGCTTCGACGTTGTCTTCGATCTGCAGCGAGACGGGCTTGCCGCCGCTGTGCCCGGCTTTCAGGTGGTACCGAAGAAGGATCGGACGCTGCGACCCGTTCTTGGCTTGCAGCAAGGCGGCCATCTTGCGGGCATGGAGGGGAGCCACCCGGGTATCGCCGTCCCCGGTCACGAAGAGCATCGCCGGATACGAACCACCCTCTCGTACGTTGTGGTACGGCGAGTAGCGACGCAGCACCTCGAACTGCGCGGGATCTTCGGCCGAGCCGTACTCCGGTACCCAATAGCGCGCCACCATGAACTGGTGATAGCGAAGCATGTCGAGCAGCGGATAGCCACAGATCACAGCGCCGAAGAGATCGGGCCGCTGATTGGCGACCGCGGCGACCAGCAGGCCGCCGTTCGAGCCACCGCGAATGGCCAGCTTTTCCGGCTGGGTCCAGCCTGCGTCGACCAGGTGCTCGGCGGCGGCAATGAAGTCATCAAAAGTATTCTGTTTGTTCGCGAGCATGCCGGCACGGTGCCAGGCTTCACCGAACTCACCACCACCCCGCAGGTTGGCAACCGCATAGATGCCGCCGCGCTCGGCCCACGCGACCGCCGAGGCGTTGAAGCCCGGGGTCCGCGAAACATTGAAACCGCCATAGCCGGTCAGGTAGGTCGGTCGCTGGCCATCTCGGGGCGTGTCGGTCGCGCGCATGACGAACATCGGGACCTGGACACCATCTTTGGACGGGAACCACACCTGCTCGACGACGAACCGATCGGAATCGACCGGTACATCGAGCCGCGACCACACCGCGCGGGTCGCGCTCGCGGTGTCGTAGCGAAAAATCGTGCTCGGGACGTGAAAGGAGGAGAACGTATAGAACGCCTCCTCGCGCCCCCAATCACCGCGCAGACTGCCGACTGAGCCGATCGTGTCGAACTCGATCGCGCCGAGGTCTTTGCCGGCCAGGTCGACCACCTTGATGCGCGACTGAACGTTCTCGAGATAGTGCACGAACAGCTTGCCGCCGATCGGCGCCACCGACCGCAGCACGCCCTCGGGCCGTTCGGCAACGATCTCTTGCCAATTCTCGCGCCCCGGCCGCGCCAAGGACGCGGTGAGCAAGCGGCCGTTGGGCGCATCCTGGGTCGTGCGGATGACCAGGGAATCGCCAGCAAATGCCGCGAAAAATCCCGCGTCGACACCTTCGACCACCGGCTGAAAATCCGTCTCGCCGGCGGAAAGGTCGGCAAGGTAGATATCAGCCTTGTCGCCGGACGAGCCGTACAGTACGTGCACGAGCAGGTGCCTGCCATCGTCGGACAGCGCAACCACCAGAATCTGTCCGACACCTTGGCCCGCACCGAAAATCACTTCATCTTGGCCGGCAGCCTCTCCGATGCGATGGCGAAACACCCGCGGACCGTCCGGAGTCAGGCGCGTGTAGTAGAAAACGGACTTGTCCGGCGCGATCTCCAACCCCTGGTACCGGGAGCGCGGAAGCACATCGCCCAGGTCGGCACGCGCTTCGACATCGAAGAGCCGGATCTCGAGCTCGTCCTGTCCGTCCTTGCGAAGACCATAGGCCAACATCTGGCCGTCGGCGGAGACGTCGAGCAAACTGACACTGATCGAGTGATCGGCGGCCAGCGGATGGGGGTCCACCAAGACCTCGTCCGGGCCGTCCGCGCCTTGGCGCAGGTACAGGACGAAGAGGTCTTGGTCCACCGCGCGTTTGCGAAAAAAGTAACGGCTCTCCGCGTCCTGGCCCTCGGCCGTCCGCCCTCCGGCAGCTCGCGGCACATCGACCTGCTCGATTTGCATCAGCTCACCGAAGCGCTGTGCCAGCCCGTCGCGCGCCGGAAGGTTGGCGAGAACGGTGTCGGTGTGGGCATTCTGCGCGTCGATCCAGGCCCGCGTCTCGGCGCTCTCCTGATCTTCGAGCCAACGATACGGATCGGAAACAGCCACGGTGTGCATCACATCGACGACCTCCTCGGCACGCGTGACGGGCACCGATGACGACCCGGCATCCGCCACCGGTGCGGGCGCGGGGGCGCAGGCCACCGACACGAGCAGCGCACAGCCGAGCGCCAGCCGCGACACCGAAAGGCCCGCGCGGCTTCCGGATCTCTGATTTCGTCGCAGCCACGAGCAAACGACCGACATCGTATTCAAGGAATCACCTCCAACGGCGGGTTGGATCCTGGCAGGATGCATACACACGAGCTGTGTACGCCCAACTGTAACGCTAGCCCATCTCTGTGCGCCATCCTATCCGAGGCCCACGCCATCGTGACGCCAAGCTTGGGCGGATCCTGACGCACGGCGTCTTTGGGGTCCGTCTGCCGAAGGCAAGCGAATCCGCCGGCTCGGCCCATCGGCAACGCTCGCCGCGCGAGCGCGCGGCAAGGTGACGAGCGTGCTGCTTCGAAGCTAGACCGAGGCTTCCGGGCGGAACAGCTCGTCGTGAACGCGCAGGGCGTAGCGGTCGGTCATGCCGGCGACGAAATCGATGACCTGCGCGCGCTCGGAAGAACCTTGCTCACGGTAGCTCTCGGGCATCTCGGCTGGGTGCTCGAGGAAGTAATCGACCAGATCGCGCAGAATCTTGACCGCCTTCTCCGCTTGCCGAACCGCCTCGGGACGCTGGTAGACCCGCTCGAACATGAACTCGCGGAACCGTGTCATGGCCGCCAGGATGTCGGGTTCCATCGCCAGCGTGCCTTCCTTGTGGGACGCATCGATCACCGCATGGATCATGCGGAAGATCCATTGGCTTCCGGGCTCGCCGAAGACGGCGAGGGTTTCGGCAGGGATGTCCGAAGGACGCAGAACGCCGGCGCGGATGGCGTCGAACATATCGTGCACCAGGTAGGCGATGCGATCCGCAAACCGACAGATCATTCCCTCTGCCGTCGCCGGGCCGGGGTCGATTTTCCAGGTGTGCGCCCGAATACCGTCGAGCACTTCCCAGCTCAGATTGATCGGTTCGAGCACGTCGAATACCCGCACGCTGTGCTCCGCGTGCAACCACTCGCCTTCGAAATAGGGCGTGAGCGCCACCTCGCCGGTGTGGCCGAACGGTGGATGACCGACCTCGTGTCCGAGACAAATCGCCTCGGTCAATGCTTCGTTGAGACCCAGGGCGACCGCGAGGGAACGACCGATCTGCGTGACCTGCAAGGTATGGGTCAAGCGTGTGACGACGTGATCGCCTTCGGGATTGATGAAAACCTGGGTCTTGTGCTTGAGACGTCGAAATGCCTTGGAGTGATAGATCCGGTCGCGATCCCGCTCGTACGCGGTGCGAATCGGATCCGGCTCTTCAGGCACCTTGCGGCCGCGACTTTCCGCCGACTTGGCCGCCGCTGGCGCCAGGTGCTGTTGTTCGAAGCGTTCGCGATCGACGCGGGTGAGATGAAGGAACGAGCGAGATGCGTCAGTCATGGGTCAGCCTTTGACGAATGGCACCAGAAAGAGAGTCGACCACGAGCACGACCGCAACGGTCGCGAGAATCACGGCGCCCGTGCTGGCAAATTGTCGGTAGCGCAGGCTGTTCATCATCAACCCACCGATGCCGCCAGCGCCCACGACGCCGAGCACCGCCGACGCACGCACATTGATCTCGAAACGGAACAGCCAGAGCGCCACGATCTCCGACAGCACCTGCGGCAGCACAGCAAAGCGTAGCACCGCGATGCCGCTGCCGCCGGACGCGCGGACGGCTTCGACCGGACGCAGATCGGAGGATTCGATGATGTCGGCGGTCAACTTGCCGAGCATGCCGATCGAGTGCAAGCCCACGGCCAGGGCGCCGGCGAACGGTCCGAGGCCAACCACCGGCACGAAGTAGATCGCCAGCAGGATCTCCGGAAACGCCCGGATGCCCGCCAACAGCGATTTCACGGGCACGCCCAGCCGCGGGAAGAGATTGCGCGCGGCGAGCAGCCCAAGCGGCAGGCTGAGCACGGCGCCGATCAAGGTACCGACCCAGGCGATCGCCAAGGAGTCGAGAATCGCGCCGAGCACGTGCTGCTGACCGTAGGCAAGATCGGGGGGCACGAACTCGAGCAGCAGCCCGAGCAACGCGCCCGGCGCCGTCTTCAAGCGTTCGGCCGGAACGTCGATCGCGCTGGCCGCCCACAACACCATCGCGGCAATCGCGAACGTGGCGCCGGTTCCCCAGTCGAGCCGCGACGGGCGCGACGGGCGATGTGGTGCGCTGCTCGCGGTCGGAGGCCCGTTCATACCAGGCGCCTCCTGGCCATCTCAGAAATGCGCTCGATCACCAGCACGACCGCCAGGCTGACCAACACGATCAGAATCACGCGGTCATATTCGAAAACCGAAAGCTGCGTCCGCAACACCATGCCGATGCCGCCAGCGCCGACCAGCCCGAGCACCGTCGACGCCCGAATGTTCAGCTCGAAGGCGTAGAACGTATAGGAGACGAAGTGGGGGATGATCTGGGGCCACACGGCAAAGCGCACGGTCTCGATCCAGCCGCCGCCACTGGCGCGCACGGCTTCGAGCACGGACAGGTCGATGGCTTCGGCCGATTCGGACAGCAGCTTCGAGATCACCGCGACCGTAAACGCGATGAGCGCCAGCACGCCGGCAAATGGACCGAAGCGGACCGCAGAGGCGAACAGCATCGCCCAAAAAAGATCTGGCATGGTGCGCAGCAGGTTCATCCCCATGCGCGACACACGGTAGATCCACGGACGAGGCGCCACCGTGCGCGCGGCGAGCAAGGCCACGGGCAAGGCGATCAAACACCCCCCGGCCGTGCCGAGAACCGCGATCTGGATCGTCTCGAGCAGTGGGTCGACCAGACGGGGCCAGAACGCCCATTCGGGCGGAAACGAATCGTCGACCAATCGGTCGACCTTGTCCAGGTTGCCGAGCAGCTCACCCCAGGAGAAGCCGACCAGCTTGCCGGCCCAGAGCGTGATCCCCACCAAGCCGGCGAAGATGACGCCCATGCCCACGCGCCCGGCGAGACGGTCCGGTGGCTCGGGACGGCCCGCTCCCGAGCCCTTTGTCGTACCTGAGACCTGCGTCGCCGCGGGCCTCATGGTGGCCGCCGTGCTCATAGCGCGACGTGCGCCTCGAGAACGTCGTCCGCGGTCATCGCGCGACCGTAGATCTGGTTGAAGTCGTCTTCGGTGACCGCGTCCCCCGCTCCGTCGAAGACCAGCTTGCCCTGGCGCAGGCCCACAATACGTTCGGCGTATTGCTTGGCGAGGTCGAGGAAGTGAAGGTTGATCAGTGTCGTGATGCCCAGGTCACGGTTGATCCGCTGGAGGTCGTCCATCACCTGCTTCGAGGTGACCGGATCGAGCGAGGCCACAGGCTCGTCCGCCAGAATGACACTCGGCTGCTGTGCCAGCGCTCTCGCGATGCCGACACGCTGCTGTTGTCCGCCGGAGAGCTGGGAGGCCTTGGTGTACGCCCGATCCATCAGGCCCACACGCTCCAAGGCGTCGAAGGCGATGTCGACGTCCTCCTTCGGCCACGCCTTGATCACGCTTCGCCAGGTCGGCACCTGCGCCAGACGACCGATGAGAACGTTGTCGAGAACGCTCAACCTGCGCACCAGGCGAAAATCCTGGAAGATCATGCCGACCTTGGCGCGCAGCTGCCGCAGGCCACTTCCCTGCGCGGCGCGCACACCCGTCCCGCCGACGATCACGTCGCCATCCGTGACGGTGACCAGCCCGTTGATGGCCCGCAACATGGTCGACTTGCCGGCTCCCGACAGGCCGACGACAACCACCATCTGACCGGCTTCGATCTCGAGATCGAAGTCATCGAGTCCCCGAACCCCGTTCGGGTAGACCACGTGGGTGTGATCGAAACGTATGGCAGCACTCATGATTCGCTTCCGAGCCCTTTCCGGGGGTACTACCCGATGTCGATCTTCTCCCGCATCTCCCGGAAGGCCCGCTCCACCGGCTCGTGCAGCGCCGGCTCGAACGGCACGAAGCCATCGATCTCGTAGATCTTGTAGAGCGTCTGTTCTTCGAGAGGCAGGTGTGCTTCCGATTCGATGATCTTTACGAATGCGTCGGAAATGGCTTGCTTGAGGTCCTCGGGGAGATCACCCCGAATCGTCACGCCGTCGTTGGGGATCGGATGTGATTCGTTCCAGACGATCACCTTCTGGCCGACATCGGCGTAGCTCTCGGCGATCCAGGTTCGCGCATCGTCAAAGGACACGCCGGTCTGCACGTCGCCGTTGTAGACCGCGATGACCGAGGCGTCGTGGCCACCGACGAAGACACTTTCGATCTCGGTCTCCGGATTGATGCCGGCGTCGAGAAGCTGGAGGGCCGGAAAGAGGTAGCCCGAGGTGGATGTCGGATCGGTGAAGGAGACCAGCTTGCCGCGCACACCCTCGATCGGCCCTTCGCAGAAGAGGAAACCGTGGTCACCCCGCGGCTCGGGCGGCGTGGCACACAAGGAGCGATCGGTGGTCATCCACTGTGCCTTGTAGGTCGCGATGCCCTGGCGCTTCGAGATCAAGATCGTTTCGATCCCGTAGCGCTGCTTGGCCAAGATCGACGCGAAGGGCGGAATCATGCCGATGTCGGCGCGCCCGCTACCCATGGCTTCGATCAGGCCCGTGTAGTTCTGCGGCACGAAGCTCTCCACCGGCATGCCGAGCTCCTCGGACAAGAACGCCGCCAGCGGTTCGGCATTGTCGACCATCTGCTGTGCCTCGGTGGCCGGGACCAGGCCGAGCACCAGCTTGGTCGGCCTGCCGTCGGCCGCTGCGCTGTCTTCTGCCGGCGTATCACCACCCGCGCCGCAGCCAGCGGCGCTCACGAGCACCAGGGCCATCGCCAGGAGAGCGCCCTTCGAGATCCTGGGCAGCCCGGGTCGCGTCCAGTCTCGTGATGACGGGTCTGGCTGCCATGGGGACGGCGAAGATGCAAGATGCGGTCGAGGTGTCTTCATGATGCCTCAATTGAAGATTCATCGTCCACGAAACGGACGAAGTCGGTCCATTTGTGGACGTCGATTGTCGATTCCGTCGGCCGATTCCAAGGGCGGACGAAGCGGCAGATCTGCGCGCTCGGCCGCGCCTGACGGATCGCCTCGAGATGATGGTTTGCGTCGTCGAGATAGACGTCGCATGCCACCGAGCCCTTGCGTGACGTGAGGTGCACCTCACGTGTGGGAATACGATGCTCGGCGAGCCAGGCAAGCGTGTCGTGCACGGCCCAGTCCGGCTTCTGGCTGAGAATGACCACCCGATGCTTCTGTGCCGCCAGGGCGGCGAGGGCAGCGAGCGCTTCGGGATAGGGTGGCAGGTCCCGAAAGATGCTCGTGCGATGCGGCCCCGCAGCATCTCCTCGCCCTGACGCCCACCGCCAGAAGGCACGGGTGTCCGAGAAGTGTGTATGCGGGTGCAAGTCGTCCCACGCCGTCACCAGCTCGGGCTCGAGACGGGTGTCGAATTGCGCGTTGTAGCGCGCCATCCAGCCGCGATTGAAGTCCGCGACCACGCCGTCGAGGTCGATGCCGAGACGCAGAGATCTTCGGTTGGCGGTCACACAGTTCGTGGTCAAGTCGTGCAAGCTTGCTTGAAGGGCGCGAGCGGACAGATCGGACGGCCGCGCCAGGCCATTTCACGGATCCCCTGATCCTATCAGGCATGCATGAAGGCTCGGTGAAGTGCGGTCGCCCGTCATCCGTGGCCCCAAGCCGCAGTATTGCTCACAGAATTGCGCGCTACCGGTCCCGCTTCGCGGAGCCATTCTTCGTGGGCGCGGGTGGAGACACGATCACCGGGTCGACGCCATGGTGCGTCCGGGCAAAGCCCGCGAAGGGCACCAACGCCTGGTCGAAACGCTGCGCACCGTCGGGTTGCCAGTCGGGCCAATCACTCATGACGAAGCCGTAGCTCGGCGCCTCGTGCAAAGCACCATGCGTCCACTCGAGTTGGCCGACCGACAGCCGTGAGCTGACGCTGGTCAGCAAGGCGCCATACATCGCGCGGGTCTCCAGCGAGCAAATCACCGAAGCCGGATTCTCGACCAGATCGAAACCCCGGGCGATGCGGTGAAACGGATCCGGATAGCGATGACCCTCGGTACGGCTCCGCCACCAACTATCGTCCTGCCAATCGGCAGCATCGCCCACCACGTTTTCGCCCCGATCCAGCTCGACGATGCCCAGCGGATCGTCCCCATCCACGACCCGGTAGCGCCAGGTTGGAGCGTTCTGCGTTCGCCGACGTTCGAGGCGCCCTTGGCCTGCGGAGCTCGTCACGTGCCAGGCGTCCTCACCGATCACGGACACGCACAGATCGACACCCTCGGCCTGCGCGAGCGCCGCCGCGACGCCATCCGCGGCCGTCGGCCGGGTGTAGCCGATGACACTGGAGAGCAATCCGAACGGGACCAGCACCACGTCTCGCTCCTGTTTCAGACGCCCACGCAAGCGAAAGCCGTTGGCATGCAGCGCTTGCTTCAGGGCGCGGCGAACGTTGAGCAGCGGCTCGCCACCTGCTTGCCCGTGGTCGGAGAACATCACGGTGTAGAAGGGACGGTCCGGCTGAGCCTGCCGCAGCCGATCGAGCCCTTCACTCAAGTGAATGAGGATGCGATCCAACGAATTCGGCCCCTTGAGGTGTCCTGCGAGGTCCGTGGCGTCCGTGTAGGCGAGAAAGACGGGATCGTCACTGGCGGCAAAGCTGGCCAGGATGTCATCGATCGCACGCAGGCTCGCGCGCACCGGCAGCAGACCACTGGTCAGCTTGCGGACATTGCCTGCCTTCCAGTCCCACGCCGTTCGCCACGGTGCCTTCAGGCGGTTGTAGGAGAGCAGGCCGCCGCCTCGAATCTTGTTGCGGGCGCGGTCGTAGTAGCGCGCCTCGTACCCCTCGGATCGCCCCACACCGAAGGGTTCCAGAATGCCGCTCATCGCCAGGCTGGTTGCCGAGGGAAAGGTGCTCAGCAGGGGTGCCGGCGAGTGAAAGGGCTCGAAGTGTCCAGCCGCGACCAGCGCCTCGACAGCATCGTGCGGCACGGCATCGAGGGCGATGACCAGGAGGCGGGGAGCCGATTCGTCTACGGGTCCAGCAGCGGCCGAGGCTGTATTCGATGCCGAGGCTGTATTCGATGCAGGGCTCGAGGCCGCAGTCGGTGCCGTCGTCGGAGCCTGGCGGGCACCCGAGCATGCGAGCGTCGTCCACGACAGCACGACGATCAGGGCGATCCGGCTAGCGCCTCTCCGCGCTCGCTCACCATGCAGGCTCCAGCAGCCGATCCTCATGCCGCCTCCATCCGGGCCCAAGGCAGTCCCGCGACGGCCAGCTGCGAGGCGCAGGCATTCACCCGCCGCCCGAGGTTCGCGAGCCGAGGAATCGCCCACGGATGACAGACGGCCCACCAGGCGACGCGCCCTTGCCGAACCCGTCCCTGCTCGTCGAGCATTCGGTTGAAATCGACCGGCAGTGTTTCACCAGCGGTATCGCTGACCGCACGCAAGACCGTGTAGGGAACACCATGTTCATGAGCGACCCGCCCAAACGTCGCCGTCTCGAGATCGACCGCGGCCACCGACGGACGCCCGATCTCGTCCCACAATGCCGCCTTCTCTTCGCGGGTCACGGCAATGCGCGCATGCGAGTAGAGCGTGCCGGTCGCGGAAACCGCCGAGAGGCCAGCGCTGGCATCAGGATCGTCCGCGCCAGGAATGGCCGAGGTTTCGGGGGGCGGGGCCTCTCCGGCGGCATCGACCACACGTGAGACGGCAACCACCGCGCCGGGTTCGAGGCCCGGTGACAGGCCGCCCGCGACGCCCACCACCAGCAGCCGCCGCACCGGCATGGCTGCGAGCAAGGCGCGCAAGCCATCGCCCGCGCAGCGCGCACCGTCGCCGGTCCATGCAACCACGATCGGCTGGCGGTCGATCTCGCCGCGCACGAAGCGCGCAACGCCAGCCTCACCCGCGTCGCGGTGGGTGAAGGATGGATGCTTGATCAAGGGCGCCACTTCGCTGCGCAGGGCGGCCACGATCAGCGAAGTGGAATCAGCAGCTCGTGCACCCATCACATGCGTACGTAGCCGTTCGCCGTGAACCACTCGACTGCCCGACGCAGCGCTTGCTCGACGGGCGTCTGCGGCAGGCCCAGCTCCCGGACTGCCTTCTGTGGATCGAAGAACATCATGTAGCGCGCCAAGCGCGCCGCCTCCAGAGAGACCCGTGGTTGGCGGCCAGGAATCAAGCGAGCAAGCCCCGTGTCGAAGGCCGCGAAGGTGATCGGGATCCAGTGCGGCAACCGGGTGGTAGGCGCCGGCAGTCCCGTGATCTCGGCCAGGATCTCGAAAATCCGCCGCAGCTTCAGATTCTGGTTGCCGAGGATGTAGCGTTCACCCACCCGCCCCTTTTCCGCCGCCAGGATGTGGCCGACCGCCGCGTCCCGAACATCGATCAGGTTGAGCCCGGTCTCGACATACGCAGGCACCCGGCGGTTCAGGAAATCGACGATCATCTTGCCGGTATCGGTCGGCTTGATGTCGCGTTCGCCGACCGGGGTGGACGGGTTGACGATGACCACCGGCAACCCGCGTTCGACCCACTCATCCGCCTTCCGCTCGGCGAGGAACTTCGAACGCTTGTAGTGCCCGAGCATGTTCTCGAGGGCGACCGGCGTGTTCTCGTCCGCCGAAGAGCCATCGCTGCACAAGCCGAGTGCGCCGACCGTCGAGGTGTAGACGACACGCGAAACGCCCGCCTCGGCCGCCGCGGCCAGCATGTTGTCCGTACCGTCGACATTCGAAGCGTAGAGCTCGCGGGCGTCGCGGGCATAAAGCCGGTAATCGGCAGCACAGTGGAACAGCGTGTCGCAGCCGGCGATCGCCCGATCGAGACTCGCGCGGTCGGTCAGATCCCCGACCGCGATCTCGACATCGATGCCGTCGAGGTTGTCGCGCCGGCTCGTGGCCCGCGAAAGGCAGCGAACCGAGGCGCCGCGCGCCAGCAGCGCCCGCGCCAGCTCGCTACCGACAAAGCCGGTCGCGCCGGTCACCAATGCCTTCATCGGAGCACCCTCATCGAGGCTTTCAGTCCCCTTGGCACCAGCCGGATCCCGTGCGATCACACGGAAAGGAGCTGAATCGCCGTGGGAGTCAAGTCTCTAGGACAGGTGCCAGGCCGCCATGCGGACCATGTCTTTGGGACTGCTGCCCAGATTCCGAACCACCGAGGCTTCGAAACCAGAATGCATGCTGCAGTTCTGGCACATTTCGTCCTGGCGAGACTCCCAATACGTCCAGTCGGTCTCGTTCCAGAACTCGTCCCAGGTCTCGTAGTGCTTCTTGCCGATCAGGTAGCACGGCCCTTTCCAACCGAGGGGCGTGTAGGTCACGGTGCTCCAGGGGGAGCAGTCGTAGTTTCGCAGGCCGGCCGCGAACTCCAGGAACATCGGAGTCGAGGTGAGTCGGTAGCGCTTGGCGAAGCCGAGGACCTTCTTGAACTTGCTCTCGGTGTCCTCGCGGGTCAGGAAGATGTCGCGATCGACGGTCTCGTACTGGTAGCCCGGTGACAAGAGCTGGCCGTCGATCCCGATCTCCTTGAGCAGCTCACAGAGCTTCTCGACCTCGTCGATATCGGTTTCCTTGAACACGGTGGTGTTGACCATCACGTGATAGCCGCGCTTCTTCGACTCACGGATCATCTCGACCGCCTTGTCGAAGACCCCTTCCTTGGCGCAAACGTAGTCGTGGGTCTCACGCAAGCCATCGAGGTGGACGTTGACCGTCAATCGCTTGTGCGGCGCGATCTTGTCGAAGACCTTCTTGTCGAGCATCAGCGCATTCGTACACAGGTAAATGTGCCGCTTGCGATCGATGATGCCATCGATCAGCTCCTTGAGCTCGGGGTAGATGGTCGGCTCACCGCCACACAGGGAGACGCCCGGCGCACCGCTGTCGTCGACAGCTTGCAGGCACTTCTCGACCGGTAGCCGATCCTTGAGCTTGCCGGTATGACGCTCGGTGGAACACCCGATGCACGCCAGGTTGCAGGTGTAGAGCGGCTCGAGCATCAAGACGTATGGGTAGCGCTTGTTGCCCTTGAGGGCGTTGCGCATCTGACACTTGATCATGTCAGTCGTAATGTGAAAAGGCATGCGCATGGCGTAGCCTCCAAGTGGTTCTGCGGGCACGCTGGTGCCCGCGAGTATCTCGATCTAGAAGATGCAATGGAGCAGATTCAGGCCCTTCAAGCAGCTTGTTCCACGCCCCGTCTGCGCGCGACCGGCTCCTCCTCCATCCGTACCAACCGCCGCTCGAGGGTCGACAAGGCGCCGAGCGGGAAGTAGGTAGCGTACAGATGGTAGCGAAGATAGAAGACACGCGGGAAGCCCGTTCCTGTCCAGTGTTCGTCGTACCACGTTCCATCGTCGCGCTGGCGATCGCGTAGAAAGGCCACCGCGCGAGTCATGTGCGGCGCCGTCGGATGATCTCCCGCGGCCAGCAAGCCCATGAGGGCCCAGGCAGTTTGCGCTGCCGTCGAAGGGCCCCTGCCCTTGTTTCGTTCGTCGTCGTAGGAATCCGGGAGCTCGCCCCAACCGCCATCTTCGTTCTGGATCGAGCGGAACCAGGCAGCTGCCAGCTCGATTCGATCCTGATCATCAGGATCGCCGACCGCCGACAGCGCACCCAGGGCGAGCCACGTCCCATAGATGTAGTTGCAACCCCAGCGGCCATACCAGCTCCCGTCGGCCTCCTGCTCGGCGCGCAGGAAAGCCACAGCGCGCTGAATCTCTGGGGCTTGGGGATCGACCTCAAGGTGCATCATAACCTCGACCAGCCGGGCTGTGATGTCGGATGTGCTCGGATCGATCATCGCGTTGTGATCGGCAAAGGGCACGTAGGTCAGGATCTCCCGATCGCAGCCGCGGTCGAAGGCAGCCCAGCCGCCATCGGAGTTCTGCATGCCGCGCAACCAAGCAAGCCCTCGCTCGATCGACTGCTCCAATTCCCGCTGCTCCCCCGCACGCTCGAAACGAACCCGCGACAAGGCCTTCAAGACCTCGCCCGTATCGTCGCAATCGGGGTAGAAGACGTTGCGGTACTCGAAGAACCAGCCGCCGACGGGAATGTCTGGGCAGATCATTTGGGCATCGCCCGGACGGTCGACTTCGCGGTCGAGCAGCCACTGCCCAGCCGCTCGGATCGACGGGTCGTCCGTCGCCATGCCGGACTCGGCGAGCGCGTCGACAGCCAGCGCGGTGTCCCAAATGGGTGAGCAGCAGGGTTGAACCCGCAAGCACGGCCCGTCCCACACCTCGAGCTTCTCCAACTCGTGGATCTGCCCCTGCATGACCGCGTGATCCATGTCGTAGCCGATACTCCGGAAGGCGATCAGCGTATTGATGATCGGCGGGAAGATCGCGCCGACGCCGTCAGACTCCACGAGCCGCTCGAGCGTCCAGCGCTCGCCGCGTCGAATGGCACGGGCGCGCAAAGGCACCAGTCCAAGCCGCTCACCGACGTGCTGGAGCTGATTGACGGCGCGGAAGAAGAGGCTCCAGTAGCGTTCCTTCCGGGATGCGTAGCGCGGCTTGGGGGCGGGTTCTGAATCCGCGATGTCGTCGAGATGGCCGGCCGCGGGCAAAACGCAGCGTGGCTTCTTGGCCCAGATGATCGAAAGCGGCACCACGATCGCGCGTGACCACGACGACATCGCATAGATGTTGAAGTAGAACCATCTCGGCAGCAGGATCATCTCCGGTGGAACCGCCGGGCACCGGCGCCAATCGTAGAGGCCGAAGATCGAGAGGTAGATCTTGGTGAACGAGTTGCAGGCCTCGAGCCCTCCGAGCCGACGAATCGTCTGGCGCGCGCCCACCATGTGGGGCGCTTCGGGATCATCGCCCGCCAGCTTCAGAAGCAGGTAGCTCTTGACGGAGACACTGACCTCGGGTGCGCCGCCCGGGAAATTCGCCCAACCGCCGTCTTCGAGCTGGGTGGTGCGCACAGTCGCCGCCAGCCCTTCGATCTTGCTAGGCTCGGCGAGACCGAGAAAATAGAGCGCCAGCGCGTACTCCGACTCGAGAATGGTGTCTCCCTCGAGCTCGGCGCACCAATGCCCATCATCTTGCTGCATACCGAGAAGACCGCCCTGCGCCGCGGAGATCATCGCGCGCAGCTCGGCGGCCGACACCTCGGCCGCGGCGTCGTGGCGCCCCACGGAAACCGGCCGATCGTCGTTTTTCTTGGGCAAGGGGGCTTGCCTCTCGGGTCGCATCGATTAAAGTCCTCTCTCGAAGGACGACATCGCAAGTACGTGATCAGGGTGGCGGTACGGACGAGGCCCCGTCGATACCGAGCGGGATCCGGCACGCTTGGAAACGAATGAGTTCATCGACGCAAATACGATTCAAGTGGCGCTCGGGTTCACCCAGGATGTCCGTCCGGGCTCGTGCCGAGCCGCCTGCGGCCGCTTTCGGGCGCTTCCGATCTGGCCAAGATTGTAAAGACTATCGGAAAGCGGACGGCGAAGTGTACCAGTCGGGCGAAACCAGGAACAGAGGGGCTCGCGCCGCCCTGTGTGCGATCTGCTTCGCTCTCTTGTTCTCCACCGCCTGCATTCGACACATCCACACCCCACTCGGCAGCGATCTGCGCCCCTCCGCGACCGCCCGTGCCCGCCTCGCTGCCTGGGGAGGCGCTGACCTCTCGCGGCCCCTTCCCGAAGTCGAAACACTTCCCAGCACCTCACCTCGTCACGATCAATTTGCCCTGCGCATGCCTTCGGTTACCGACAACAACCAGGCTGAACGGATGGTGACCGCCACGTACTTCGCGACGACCGGGCCTGGCCCGCGTCCGCTGGTGGTGGTCTTGCCGATCTGGGGAAGCTCGGTCTACCCTCCCCGGAAGGTCGTCCGAGCGCTTACCACCAAGTCCGATGCTCCTGCTGCCAACGTGCTTTGGCTCCACGGCGATGCCCGCTTGTTCGACTGGCCGGCCGCGGCGCGTGTGACGACCGAGGAAGACCTGGCTGCGCTGATCGGGCAGTGGGTCGACTCGGTGGCGGGAACCGTGGTCGACATTCGCCGCTTGATCGCCTGGACCCATACCCGACCGGAGGTCGCCCGCAACCAGGTCGGCATCGTCGGCTTCTCGATCGGCTCGATCGTCGGCGCCTTGGTCGCCGGTACCGAGGAGCGGGTCGCGAGCAGTGTTCTGGTTGCTGGCGGCGCCAATCTGCATCAGATCCTGGTGACCTGTCGCGGCAATACGAATCGATTCAAGCAGCTCATCGAGGAGCGGCTCGGATGGTCGTCGGCATACCTCGAATCGTGGCTCGAGCCGCGGCTCGAGCCGATCAACCCGGTCCACTACACCAGCCATGTCGACCCACGATCGGTGTTGATCATCGACGCCAACCGCGACAAGTGCATCCCCCAATCGGCACGCGATGACCTCTGGAATGCGATGGGCAAGCCAGAGCGCCTGTCTCTCGGCTACGGCCATCGAATGTCGTTCTTGTCCATGACGTTTCTCGGCCTACATTTCACCAGCCGCGAGATCATGGACTTTCTCGACCGCAGCTTGCTCGACCCCTCGATGCGCAACGAGGCCGCGTCGCCGCGAGCCGAGGGCGTCCAGACCTTGACCGCCGGCCCGGGAAGCCGCCACGAGCGACCGATCGACTAGTTCACGGGCGAGCGCAGCGCTGCCAGTGGATCGAAGCAATGGAAGACGCAATGCGAGACGCGGCCCTGCCGCTGGCCATCCAGTGCCCGGCAGACGAAACGGCGCTCGCCGAGGCCATTGACCTCGGTCTGCACCGTATTCAGCTTCGGATCGGCCCCGAGTTTCCCCTCGACCCGGAAACCACCACACGGGCCGAGATCGGCCATACCGCCGAGCAGTTGGCGCGCCGAGGGTTCGAGGTCGTGGCGCTGGGCTGCTACCGCAACCCGCTGTCGCCGGATCTGGCGGAGCGCGCCGCCGAGATCGCGCGACTGCGGCAGGTCATGGACATGGCGTCGCTGTTCGGAACCGATCTGATCGGTGTCTTCGCAGGCCGTGATCCGAACCGCTCACTCGAGGACAATCTCCCCATCTTCCGTGAGGTCTGGAGCCCGCTGGCCGACGATGCCGAGCGCCTTGGCGTGCGGCTGGCCTTCGAGAACTGCACAATGCTGCGCGGGGACCCACCTCGTGGCATCAACATGGCGTTCACGCCATCGATTCTCGAAGCGATGTTCGCGGCTGTGCCGTCGGCGCAGCTCGGGATCGAGCTCGACCCGAGTCACCTGGC
Organism: uncultured bacterium; assembly: GCA_937948815.1. GTDB lineage: Bacteria > Acidobacteriota > Thermoanaerobaculia > Multivoradales > J023 > J023. The sequence goes on along the minus strand of CALFAM010000050.1, from coordinate 3,284 downwards.
CAAACAGTGGATTGATCCGGTGGTTTTCGTCGAAAGCTTCGGCATCACTCCGGCTGAGGCTTCGGCTGGAACAAGCAGGCTCGAACGGATCTTCCACGTTCACGCCAAGGATCACGAAACCCTTCCCGATCAGCTTCAGACCCATGGCCGGTTCGACATCCGCGCCTCGCGCGACCGACTTCCCGGCCACGGGCAAATCGACTTCCCAGCCTTCTTCCGCGCACTGCGGTGCCGAGGTTATCGGGACGCCGTCACTTTCGAGCCGGAACGGGGCACCGACCTCCCCACCGGGATCTCGGCAGAAGATCGCTTCCAGGCGCTCGAGGGCTCGATCGCCTACCTGCGACGCGCCCTCGCCTGATCATCCCGTGCGGGACGCTCAGGGCGCTTCGTCGGCGCCAGCTTGCTTCATGCTCACAGTGCCATCGAGCTTCATGTGCATGGTCATCTGTTCGGCCGACTCACCCTGGGTGACGCTCAGCGACATCCCCATCTTGTTGTCCATATCTGAGATCCAGGGAAGTCCAGTCGCGTAGTCGACGCACATGCTGCCCGTGCTCTCGAGCTTGTCGAACTGAATGTCTAGCTCGCCGCCCATCATCTGCTTGAGCTGCTCCACCATGCCGCTGGCGCCGCGAATCTCGACCTTGGTATCAACCTCGATCTCGCGACACTTTCGGCCTGCAACGGTCTTGTCGGTGCCCACGGTGTACGTGCTCAGCATGGCAATCTCACCCATGATCGGATTCTGGGTTTCGACCTCGTCCTGCCATTCATCGCCCACCTTGAGCGCCCCTTCCGGGTAGACGGGAAAGCCCGTGCGCATCTGCTGCACCATGCTCTCGCCGGAGAAGCCCTCTTCCAACGCCGCAAAAAGCTGCTGCGCCTGGACGTCGTCACCAGCAACATCTTCGCGAAGCGTTTCCCACATGGCATCGAATCCCTCGACCCCGAGGATCTCACCACGAGACGAGAAGGTAATGGTGAGCTCGGCACCGAGCATCGCTCGCATGACTTCCGCCGTGGCGTCACTCGGAGCCGGACTTTCACTTCCCGGTGCAGCCTTGACCGGCTCAGTCTCATCGGTGTCGATGGCGAAAACCACGTTCTCGCCCTGCGAGGCCTTCATTACGACGCGGATGAATTGCAGCGCCAGCTTGGTCTTGCCATCGTCCTCCCGCGACACGTCGGTCAGTGCGAATTCCATCTGGCTGTCGTTGGTGACCATCTGCTGGCCCAGGGCACCGAGATCGATGTTCGCGACCTGCTCCTGCTCGAGGACGTAGCGATACTCGGTACCCGCCTCCGGGGCAAAGCGGAAGACCAGATCCTCGGCCTGGACCAGGCCAGAACCTGCGAGGCCCCAGGCCGCGATGACCAGGATGCGAAGAAGGCTCGGGCGGGATGTGTTTCCAGAATCCGTCACGCGGCGCGCGCGAGACATCTCATTCGTCATGTGGTTCTCCTCGATTCTCGTAAGGCGCGACGCGCCGAGCGGACGGAAGCCGTCAAGCAGTCGTGGTCGCTTCGAGCATTCCGCGGATGTGTTCGACGGCACCTTGCTGCGCGATCATGTGCTTCTCGCGATCCTGGCGACGTGAGACTTCGATGTTGCCTTCGGCAAGCCCTTTCTTCCCAACCACCACACGCAGCGGCACGCCGATCAGGTCCGCGTCGTTGAACTTGACGCCAGGGCGACCTTTTCGATCGTCGAACAGCGCCTCGACGCCCGCTTCCGCCAACCCTTGGTAGATCTCTTCGGCCGCCGCAACGACCGCCTCGTCTTGTGGGTTGAGCGCGATCACTAGCACCTCGAACGGTGCCAGCGGAAGCGGCCAGATGACGCCTGACTCGTCGTTGTTCTGCTCGATGGCGGCGGCCACGGTTCGCCCGATCCCGAGCCCGTAGCATCCCATCAGCATCGGATGCGACTTGCCCTCGGCGTCGAGGAAGGTACAGCCCATGGCTTCGGAATACTTGGTGCCCAGCTTGAAGATGTGGCCCACTTCGATGCCGCGGAATAGCTCGAGCGTCCCCTCGCAGCGCGGGCAGGGATCGCCAGCCGCGGCCAGAAGCACGTCTGCATACGCAGTCGGCTCGAAATCACGACCGGGTGTCACCCCGACGCGGTGCGTGTCTCCCTGATTCGCGCCGGTGACCGCACCAACCATGCCCTTGACGGAATGATCGGCGATCACACGGACGCCCTCGGCCAGCCCGACCGGCCCCGCGAAGCCGACCGGCGCCCCCGTGATCCGTTTCACGGTCGCGTCGTCGGCAAGCACCGGAAAGCGAACGCCGAGAGCATGCGCCAGCTTGATCTCGTTGATGGTCCGGTCACCGCGAATCAGCACCACGATCGGCGTCTCTTCTTCGCTGGTGTAGATCAGGGTCTTGATCATCTGGCTCGGCTCGATCCCGAGGAACGAAGCGACCTCTGGAATCGTGGCCAAGCCCGGCGTGGCGACGTCTTGAGCCTCGGCATCTGGACCTTGATCAGCGTTGGCTGCGGGGGGCGCTGGCAGACTGCCGGTCTCGGCCTTCTCCGTGTTCGCGCCGTAGCCACAGCCGGCGCACCGCACGACCTCGTCCTCGCCGGTATCGGCCAGCACCATGAACTCGTGTGAGGACGAGCCGCCAATGGCGCCAGTATCCGCTTCGACCACGGTGTAGTCGAGCCCACACGCCTCGAAGATCCGGCAGTAAGCGTCGTGCATACCGCGATAGGCCTCGTCCAGGGACGCCTCGTCAGCGTGGAACGTGTAGGCGTCCTTCATGATGAACTCACGCCCACGCATGAGGCCGAAGCGCGGCCGAATCTCGTCTCGGAACTTGGTCTGGATCTGGTAGAGGCTGACCGGAAGCTGGCGATAGCTGCGTACGTCATTGCGCACGATGTCCGTCACCACTTCCTCGTGGGTCGGTCCGAAGACGAAGTCACGGCCATGGCGATCCTGGATGCGCAACAGCTCCTTGCCGTACTGCTCCCAGCGGCCGGATTCCTCCCAGAGCTCCGCCGGTGCCACGGCCGGCATGGTCAGCTCACTGGAACCCGCTGCGTCGATCTCACGCCGGACGATCGCCGTCAGCTTGTTCAAGGCGCGCAGGCCGTAGGGAAGGTAGCTGTAGATGCCCGCGGCGGCTTTGCGAATCATGCCCGACCGCAGCATCAGCTGGTGGCTCGTCACTTCCGCGTCCGCAGGCACCTCACGGGTGGTGTGCAGATAGAACTGGCTCCAGCGCATATCGAAATCTCCAGGAGGTTCGGCACCGCGGTGCCGAGG